>JASLJD010000148.1 GCA_030152625.1 Erysipelothrix sp. | reverse complement strand
GATAAGGATGCTTGCGAAAAGAAGGGGGTTTAACCAGGCTTTTTGGCTTTTCTTTTGTAGAAAGCTGAAGAAAAGATAGGCACTAAAGCTTAAAAGTAAGGGAAAAAGAGGATTTTCAGTCATGTTTTTGTTGCTCCTTTGCCAGGCTCTTTTCAGCAAATTTGGCTGTGAAAAGATAAATACTGAGGGTTGAGAGAAGCAAGATGATGAAAAGGCTGAGACCATGTTCCTTTAAGATATCAAGATATTGCATCAGGCCAACAGTGACCGGGACAAAGAGGATGCCCATGTTTTTTTGTAAAAAGGAAGCTGTCTTTTCGATGTCTTTGATTTTAATCAATTTAAAATGCAAAGCTAAGAAAAGCAAAAGAAGGCCGATAATGCTTCCAGGAATGGCTACTTCTGTGAACTTTTGTATGCTGTCTCCTAAGAAGCTGAAGAAAAAGATCAAAGTAATTTGGTAAATGATGTTCATGTGAATCTCCTTTTCATAAAAAAAAACAACCCCTCAGGTTGTGTTTAAACTTATCAAATGGAGCAGGTGAGGGGAATCGAACCCCCATAGCCAGCTTGGAAGGCTGGAGTTTTACCATTAAACTACACCTGCAGATGGTGCCCCGTGTAGGAATCGAACCTACGGCCCACAGATTAAAAGTCTGTTGCTCTACCGACTGAGCTAACGGAGCGTCCATGGTGGGGAGGGACGGATTCGAACCGCCGAACCCTGAGGGAGCTGATTTACAGTCAGCCGCGTTTAGCCACTTCGCTACCTCCCCATATGAATGGTGCCGACTAGAGGACTTGAACCCCCAACCTACTGATTACAAATCAGTTGCTCTACCAATTGAGCTAAGTCGGCATGGTGGAGATTACAGGACTTGAACCTGTGACCCTCTGCTTGTAAGGCAGATGCTCTCCCAACTGAGCTAAATCTCCATGTCTTTCCTTAACGCTTTAATAATATAACATGAGGCTTTGAACTAGTCAAGGGAAAAATGTATTTTTTTTAATTTTTCTCTTAAAAAGTGAAAAAAGCCTCTATTGAGGCTTTTAGTCTTTGATTAATGTTTGGGCTGCAGTAATAATTGCGAGTTTGTAAACATCTTCTTCAATACAACCGCGTGATAAGTCTGAAATCGGTTTATTGAGTCCTTGAAGGATCGGTCCAATGGCTTCATAGCCACCCAAGCGTTGAGCGATCTTGTAGCCAATGTTTCCAGATTGAATTTCTGGGAAGATAAAGACGCTTGCTTTTCCAGCGACATCGGATTCCGGTGCTTTTAACTTTGCAACTTCGGGTACAAAGGAAGCATCAAATTGCAGTTCACCATCGATTTTGTATTCCGGTGCAAGTTCTTGTGCAATTTTGGTTGCTTCGACAACCTTTTCAACATCCGGTCCGGCTGCCGAACCTTTTGTGGAAAAGCTCATCATGGAAACATAAGGTTCAATACCAAAGAGTTCAGCTGTTTTTGCACTCTCAACGGCAATCTCAGCAAGTTCTTGTGCGTTTGGATTGATGTTGATGGCGCAGTCAGCAAAAAGATAGGTTTCGTTTCGCTTTGTAATAATGAAAGCACCGCTTGTGCGACTGACCCCTGGTTTGGTTTTAATAATTTGCAAGGCTGGACGAACGGTGTCACCTGTTGAGTGCACGGCTCCACTGACCATCGCATCCGCAAGGTCCATGTAGGTGAGCATGGTCCCAAAGTAGTTATAGTCTTGGATCCATTCTCTTGCGCCTTCTTCATCGAGTTTTCCAGCACGGCGTTCGACTAAAGCTTCGACCATTTCGTCTTTTTTGTCGTATGTTTCTGGATTAATGATTTCAACACGATCTAAGCGGAAGCCATGTTCTTTAGCCAAGGCCTCGATTTCTTCTTTGTCTCCAAGAAGGACAGGTTGCAAGAGCTCATCGGCAGCAAGTCGGACACTGGCGCCAATGATTCGCATGTCATTACCTTCAGGGAAAACAACTCGGATATTTTTACCCTTGATTTGTTTTTTGAGTGTTTCAAATAAACTCATTCTATTCGCTCCTTCTATTAGTATCACAATACTTTTCTATTATAACATGAAAAAAGAATCTTTTAAAAGCTAAGTAAGTAAGCTAAAAAGAGTTGATGTAAATCCCTTAAATCTAAGCCCGATTGTTCTTCCATTTTGTTGAGTCTATATAATAAGGTATTGCGATGGAGGTGCAATTCTTTCGAACTGGCGCTCAGATTACCTTGGTTTTTCCAAAGGGTTTGGATGATTTCAATCGCATCTTCTTCATGTTGTAATTGCTGTCTCATTTCCTCAAATAAAATGTTTTTAGCCAGTTGTGGGATGAAGTATCGTTGAAGATAAACTTGGCTGATGCTTTTGACGCCTTGGATGTCTTCAAGATGCTGGAGGATTTTTTGTTCTTCTTGAAATACCTCAGGCATTGTTTGCACCTGGACTGGGATACCGAGATAAGCTTTGGTTTTACTGGAAAAGTCATCATCTAAAAGGGCGAGTCCAGCTTCCAATTGTTCTTTCTTGGTTATGATCTGGCTGCTGATGATGACGCCGGTCTCTTCCGTGATAAAAAAAGCGTCTTCGACATCTTCGAAGAAAGCCGCTAAATTGATGAGCCATTCATCCTGATAGCGAAGGTTTTCACTGTGGAAATGGAAGCATTGATAGACTTTATTGCCTTTTTGAGGGCAAACTTGATCTTGCATTAGAAAAGCATACCAAGCGGATTTCGGAACATCTTTTACGCTGAGTTGCGAAAGAATCCATGCTTCGTTTTCACTGAGATCTTCTTTGGGGATCAATAAATAATGATAGCCATCGAAAAAATGAAAGTATTTTTGTTTGTCGCCGCTTTCTTTTTGTAATTTTGCTTTAGGATAGCGGTCTTGCAGTGTTTTTGCGTTCATAATCCAACTCCTTGCACAAATATTTTGTATACTTTAACTATATCATAAATGAAACCGCTTTATTATAATAGGACTGTAAGCAAAGGAGAATGACAAATGGCAAATATTATTTTAAAAAATGTTTATAAACGTTATGGTAAAAACCCAGACTATGCAGTAACTGACTTCAACTTAGAGGTTGAAGACAAAGAGTTTGTTGTTTTTGTTGGACCATCTGGTTGCGGTAAATCAACAACACTTCGTATGATTGCAGGTCTTGAAGAGATCACGCAAGGAGAAATTTATATTAACGATCGTCTTGTGAACGATGTGGAACCAAAAGATCGTGACATCGCAATGGTTTTCCAAAACTATGCTTTGTATCCACATATGACTGTTTATGATAACATGGCTTTTGGTTTAAAGATTCGTAAGACACCAAAAGATGAAATCGACCGTGCAGTGCGTGAAGCCGCTGAGATCTTAGGTCTTGATGGCTATCTAGAGCGTAAACCAGCAGCCTTATCCGGTGGGGAGCGTCAGCGTGTTGCATTGGGACGTGCGATTGTTCGTGATGCACAAGTCTTCCTCATGGACGAGCCTCTTTCCAACCTTGATGCGAAATTACGTGTCGCCATGCGTGCAGAAATTACCAAACTTCATAATCGTTTGGGTACAACAACAATTTATGTTACCCACGACCAGACTGAAGCGATGACCATGGCTGATCGTATTGTTATTATGAAAGATGGTTTTGTCCAACAAATTGGTACACCAAAAGAAGTTTATAACTCACCAGTGAACGTTTTCGTAGGTGGTTTCATCGGTGCACCAGCGATGAACTTTATTGATGTTCGTATTGAAGATGGCTACATGGTCACTCAAGATGGCGTCAAATTAGCGATCCCAGAAGGGAAGTTCGCAACCCTTAAGGAACAAGGTTATGTCGGTAAAGATGTGATCTTCGGTATTCGTCCAGAAGATATTCATGATGAACCGCTAGTTACAGAAGGTACACCAGGTGGTGTTGCGGAAGCAGAAATTACAGTTGCGGAACTCTTGGGAGCAGAAACCATTCTTTATGTAACTTTCGGAACGGATGAGTTTATTGCTAAAGTGGGTGTTAACCAGCTTTACGAAACAGGCGATAAGGTTGAATTGGCCTTTAATGTCAGCAAGGGTCACTTCTTTGATAAAGAAACAGAATTTGTTATTAAATAAGATAAAAAGCCGGATTTCCGGCTTTTTTATTTTTTTCATAAAAAGGCTTGCATTGTTCTCTAGATGTGTTATAATTAAAATCGCCTGAGAAAGAGAAGGCATGCATTGGGCCATAGCCAAGCGGTAAGGCATCAGACTTTGACTCTGACATTCCCTGGTTCGATCCCAGGTGGCCCAGCCATTATAAATTAGAACACTCCAAGCGATCGTGCTTGGAGTTTTTTAATGAACAAGTTTCTCAACAGGCGTTTAAAAGCTTGAAACAGCGATACAAGAAGAAAGTACATAAGAGCTCAATAAAATCGTAACAGTATTTTTAACGAAAAAAGCTGGGAGTTTCTCATAGGAGATTCCCAGCTTTTAATGTTTTATATGATTTCGCAAAACAAGGGGATGTTTAGCTTAAGTTAAGAATTTTAACACAAAGAATGACAAAAGGTAAGGATACAAAGGTTCGAATGATAAAGACCAAAAGGACATCCTTGAAACTTTTCATGACTTTGCTAGATGTTAATAAGGAGGCAATTTCTGACATAAAGACAATCTGTAAGATGCTCATCGCTGCAATGATAAAACGACTAGCAACACTGGCAATGTCTTTACCTAAAATAACAGGGAGATAATTATCAGCAAACCCGGACATGATGGCACTAGCACTGGCTGCAGGTTCCGCAACATTGGCGGCTTTAAGAATCATCTCAACTGGTAAGGATACCCACTCTAAGATGGGTGTATAAATCGATGTGATGAGGGCGAGAGTTCCCCAAGCAATAATGATTGGTTGTAACCAAACGACATAAAAAAGCATATTATGAATCTTAGCACTGAAATTTTTGAAACTTACTTGATCAGCTCTTTGAAGGGCACGGTCAAACGCATAAGCGATTTTGCTTTGATCAATATTTTCTTTGTTTTGAATAGGGGAGATGGTCTCACCATCCACATAGGTTTCGGGATAATTAGAAATCGGTGGAATACGAACAGAAATAATCGCAACAATAAAACCAACGAGGGTGATGACCAAGAAAAGAGCAGGAAAATGGTCCATAATATCAAAGACCGAACTGACAAGCACAATCCAACCGACACTGGAAGTCGCAAACTGAGATCCGATAATCGCTGCTTCCTTGACAGTATAATAGCCTTCTTCAAAGAGTTCACGAGTGCCTAAGATGGCGGCATTCCCAGGTCCTACCCAAGCACTGATGATACTGACAGCACCCATTTCAGAAACTTTGAAGATGGGCTTAATAATAAATCCGATTAATTCACCGATAAACTCCATGGCACCAAATTCAAGAATAAAGGTTTGGAGCAAAAGCATTGAGGGTACCAAAATCGCAAGCTGTGTTGCAAGGGAAAACATGCTTGCTCCGGTATCTTCGGAAATGATAAATTCCGGACCGACGCCAAAGTAAACAAGAATACAAATTGTGGCTCCTAGGAATCGATTGACAATATAGAAAGGACTTGTGGAAAAGATACTTTTGAATAATTTGTTTTCTCGAATCCACTCCGGTTCAATAAGATGGTCATAGAGCGATAAAACAGCGCTGCTTGTCATTAAAAACATAAGGATGAATCGCAAAGCTGCTTGATATTTATGAACGAATAATTTCAAGTAATAAAATAAAGCGGTATCAACGGTTCCATTGAAATTAAAAGGGATTAAAACAAGTAAGATACCGACTAAAGTACCCAAGATAAATTTTAAGGCGTTGATAGGTTTTTGGGTTTTGGACATGTTTAATCTTCACCTCGATATTGGATTTGATCAGCGAGTTCTTTCAAAAGCTTTTTGGAAGATTCAAAGCGTTCTTTTTCGAGGGTATTCATTGGCATATCGAGTGTTTTCACAATGCCTTCTCGATTAATGACACTTGGCAAGCTAATATAAATGTCTTCATGAGTGTTTTCTAATTGGCTATAACTTGAAACAGGAAGAATACGATTTTCATCGCGAATAATAGCTTTTGAGACATCCGCAATCGCCAAGGCGACACAATATGCATTCGGTCCCTTCATTTCCCAAACATCAAAGGCCGTTTTTCGAACTTCTTCTTCAATCGCTTGAAAATAATCTTCGGCCAAAGGAATCTTGTTAATAGCGGCGTATTCTTCAACAGATAGACCAGCAATCGTTGTTTTGGACCAAAGGACAACTTGTGAATCGCCATGTTCCCCAACGACAAAAGCCTGTACATTATCGGCTGAGACATTGAAGTCACGAGCGAGTAAATAACGGAGTCGGGATGTATCGAGCATGGTGCCAAGACCAATCACTCGTCCACTTTCAATCCCCGCAACACGATAACTCACATATGTGAGAAGATCAACCGGATTTGTGACTAAAACTAAGATAGCATCCGGGCTATAATGAAGAATTTCAGGGATGATTCCTTCAAGAATTTCGGTGTTTTTTTGCAAAGGAATCAAGCGTGATTCGCCCACAACTTCCGGTACGCCAACGGTGATGACGACAATATCGGAATCTTTACTGTCTGCATAGTCACCGCTGATGACCTCGATATTTTGACTAAGAGGCATACCGTGCATGATATCGAGCGCTTCGCCCTGCGCTTTTTCCTGATTAATATCGATTAAAACCAATTCATTGACCCAAGCCTCTTGGGACAATGTAAACGCGCTTGCGGCACCAACGGCACCTACGCCAACAATAGAAATTTTTGACATATTTTCTCTCTCCTTCTATAATCGGAACGTCGTTCCGAAAACAATATAGCACAAAAAAAGAGCGAACCCTTCTCTTTTTGATCGCTTATGCTTTGAAAAATTGTTTTCTGAGAGGAAAAAGGAATGGATTCTCTTTTCTTTGTGAAAAAACAAGCATATCCTACAAAATATGCTATAATTATTTTTGTGAGGTGGGCTATGAGCGAAAACATTAAAACGATTGAGAATGCTTTTAAAATTATTGACCTATTGCATGAAAAAGGGAGTATGGGTGTCAGTGAA
>JASLJD010000062.1 GCA_030152625.1 Erysipelothrix sp. | reverse complement strand
TAATATACCATCTATAAGGGTGATGCTCATGCGAAAGTTCTTTATAACATGTTTAATCATCATATTGGGATGGACTCAAATCATACCTGTTTCTGCAAAAGGCATTGTGCCATTGGACGAGAAAAAGATCAAAAGCAGTGTTTATCTTCTCATGGATCGTGAAAACAAAGAGATTCTTGATGAAAAAGATAGTCATCAACTCATCCACCCAGCCTCAATTACAAAGGTTCTCACCACCATCACTGCCTTGGAGATGTTAGAGGATATCGATTTGGAAAACACATACTACACCATTGAAGAAGAAGTTTTCATTGGCTTAGATCCTATTGCATCGGTGGCTGGTTTTGAGCCGCATGAAAAAAGATCATTGAAAGACATCTTGTATGGCATCATGCTCCCTTCAGGTGCCGATGCCACACGAGCAATTTCCATGTTCTTAACGAAAGATCCAGAGGGCCTAAGTAAAGAAATGAATAAAAAAGCCAAAGAAATCGGAATGAAGAACAGTCACTTTGTCAACACAAGTGGGCTTGATCATCCAGATCATCTCTCGACAGCTTATGATCTCGCTTTGCTTGTTGACTATGCTTTAGAGAACGAAGAGTTTAGAAACATTTACCAAAGTCGTGAATATCTCGCCGCTAAAAATGAGCAACATCCAAATGGCATTGAGTTTCATAATCGCCCTCTTGTACTCGCCGATAAAGAAGACGAGCATTTTATACGCGGTGCTAAGTCGGGCTATACAGAAAAAGCCGGTCTTTCATTATCTTCTTGGGCCGTCAAGGGATCCCAAGAATTAATCTTTATCAGTAGCGGTATTTTTGAAGAGAAAGCCAATTATAAATGGCCTGTCAGAGATGCCCTTTATGCCTATCAACGTTCAATGGTCGATTTCCAAAAAGTCACTGCTGTTCATCGTCAAACTATTTTAGATTCAATTCCAATCAAAAACGCACAAGATTTCCAATTCAAAGTTGAAGAAGATATCAATGTCTACATTCCCAAGGATTTAAATCTTAAAGACCTCCAAATCCAAATTGTGAATAAACCCCAAGATCTCATTGCGCCTGTTGAAGCGAAGACGCCAATGGGAACATTAAAAATCAGCTACCATGATAAACTGATTCATCAAGAAAACATTCAAAACAAAAAAACAATTCCCGTCTTGTGGACACAAGTCATCAAAGAATTTTTAAAAATACTCTTTGACATCGCCTTAATCTTAGCGCTTATTCTTGCGAGCATTTATTGGGCATTGAAAAAGAAAAGAGAAGCCAAAGCCGTTTAAAACCGGCTTTTTTTGTATGAAAAAAGCAGAACGAGGCTAAGTTTGCTTCGTTTCTGCTTTGATTTCTTGAATCATTTTCGCTTCTTTTTCACTGAGCTTCCTATTTTCTAATAAATCAGGTCGAACCTGCATTGTTTTGCGGAGTGATTCTTTTAGACGATAGGCCTCTATTTTCCCATGATGGCCACTTAAAAGAACGTCAGGGACCGCTTTCCCTTCAAATTCTCTTGGACGAGTATACTGCGGATACTCCAAAAGACCATCGCTGAAGGAATCATCCTCATGTGATTCTTGTGTAATCACACCGTCCACAAGCCGAATGACCGCATCACTAACAACCATCGCCGCAACTTCGCCACCTGTTAGAACATAATCACCGATCGATAATTCCATATCAACATAATCACGAATACGTTCATCAAAACCTTCATAATGTCCACAAACTAGGATCAGATGTTTGAATTCTGCATATTCATAAGCCATCGCTTGATCGAATTTCTTCCCTTGTGGACTGAGCAAGACAACTGTGGAATCTTCACTTCGAACAGAACGAATCGCATCAACGACGGGCTGACACATTAAGACAAGTCCTGCTCCACCGCCATAAGGATAGTCATCAACACGACGATGCTTATCTTCAGTAAATGAACGTATATCAACGATCTCCAGTTCAACCAATTCTTTTAAAATCGCTTTTTTAATGATCGATGTTTCCTTAAAACCCGTAAAGATTTCGGGAAACAAAGTTAGAATACTGATTTTCACCAAAGACCCTCCATCCAACGAACAGTCAATTTCTGTGCCTCGATATCGACTTCCTCGATAAATTGCTTAACACAGGGAACGAAAACTTTTCGCCCATCCTCAAGTTTAACTTCCATTAGCGCTTGAGCGGGCATGTCATACATATCTGAGACTACACCTTGTTTTTCACCATCAACATAAACATCCAAACCAAGGAAGTCATCAAAATAAAACTCGTTTTCTTGAAGTTGATGACGGGCTTCTTTTGGATAACGAATTTCTAAGTTTCGCCAATCTTCAACCAGATTGATATCTTGATAGCCTTCAAAAGATATTAATAATTTTCCTTGATGGGGACGTGCTGTAGCAATTTCAAATGTTTCCCCTTCAATCAATACTTTGGAGCCGACATGAAAGCGCTCTTCAACAAAATCTGTCAGCACTTCGACTCTAAGTTCGCCTTTAATACCGAAAGGTTTTAAAATTTTTCCAATTAATGTCGTTTCCATAGTCCTCCTATAAAAAAGGATGTACGATGACATCCTTTTAATTTAATATGATTCAAATTTAACGTTAATACGGCAATCATGCACGCGTGAGCCAATTGACATCGTTTGACGTATTGCTTGGGCCATGCTTCCATGGCGACCAATTAAACGTGCTATGTCTGGACTTTCCGCATACACAACAAGAATCACTTCATTTTCATCGAGACTCGGTAATTTTTGGACACTCAAGCTCTCTTTTTCTTCTACGATTGGTTCAACCAAATCATACAGGACTTCTTCGATTGCTTTCATTATTTACTCAATTTCTCTTCATGAAGTTTTTGCATAAGTCCATGACGAGAGAGAATACTACGAACTGTGTCCGATGGTTGAGCCCCAACACGAAGCCATTTCATCGCTAAGTCTTCATCAAGCTTAACCGTCTCTGGCTCAGTAGTTGGATCGTAATGACCAATAATCTCGATAAAACGACCATCACGTGGTGAACGTGAGTCTGCCGCTACGATACGGTATGATGGGCGATTTTTAGAACCCATTCTTCTTAAACGTAATTTAACTGCCATTGTTAATTCCTCCTTAGTTATTTTTCTTAACAATCAAAATTATATCATATTAAAATAGGCTGTCAAGGGGTTTCACTTAACACCCTTTGCTTTGTAGAAGCGGCGACCATCAAGTGGGAATAAACGACCACTGAATTCACCTTCATCCAGCTCTTCATAATACTTATTGAACATATCTGTTCTTGCATCAATGTTGTCAATAAAATTTAAAATTTCTGCTTCTTTCACCATAGGAACGACTGGA
>JASLJD010000097.1 GCA_030152625.1 Erysipelothrix sp. | reverse complement strand
ATGAAATTGGGAAGTATGCTACCGGGACTGCAATTTCTGTAACAGGTCAATTTGTCGCAACACCTAAAGCGCGTCAGCCTTTTGAAATTCAAGTAACAGAAATTGTTTTGGAAGGGGAGTGCGATGAAGAATATCCTCTACAAAAGAAACGCCATAGCTTTGAATATCTCCGCGGTATTGCGCATTTAAGACCCAAGACAAACACTATGATGGCAGTCTTTCGCGTAAGATCGGTTTTATCCATGGCAATTCATGAGTTTTTCCAAAGTCAAGGCTTTGTCTATGTTCATACACCGATCATTACGGGGAATGATGCCGAAGGGGCGGGGGAAAGTTTCACCGTAACAACTCGTTCGGATGGCAATTATGAAGAAGATTTCTTCCGAAAACATGCGAATTTAACAGTTTCTGGACAACTTCATGCTGAAGCTTTTGCTCATGCTTTCCGGGATGTCTACACCTTTGGACCAACATTTCGCGCTGAGCAGTCGAACACACCGCGTCATGCTTCAGAATTTTGGATGGTAGAACCTGAAATTGCCTTTGCCGATTTAGAAGATAATATGAATCTTATTGAACAGCTTGTCAAGTTTTCAATTTCATATGTTTTAGAACACGCACCTGAAGAAATGAAGTTTTTCGATGAACGTATTGAAGAAGGACTTTTAGAAAAACTTCAAAACTTAGTTGAAAGTGAATTTAAGAAAATCAGCTATACGGAAGCGATTGATATTTTAGAAAAAGCCGATGTGAAATTCGAATATCCTGTTGAATGGGGCATCGACTTGCAAACAGAGCATGAACGTTACATCAGCGAAAAAGTGATCGGTGGGCCAGTATTTATTACCGATTATCCAAAAGAAATCAAAGCATTTTATATGCGTTTAAATGACGATCAAAAGACCGTTGCAGCTTGTGATCTCATTGTGCCATATGTCGGCGAGCTTGTTGGCGGCTCACAGCGGGAAGAGCGTATGGATTATTTAGAAAAACGTATGGAAGAAATGGATATTCCTAAAGAGGGTCTTGAGTGGTATCTCGACTTGCGTCGCTTTGGAGGTGTCAAAACGTCTGGGTTTGGTATTGGTTTTGAACGCTTTTTAATGTATATTACGGGTATGACTAATATTCGTGATGTGATTCCTTTCCCACGCACACCACGTCATTTAGATTATTAGTAGAATAATATGTTGGTGATGATAAATGTTTAAACCGAATTATGTTCCCAAAAGAAGAGAAAAAGTGAACTACTGGCGAGTAGTTCCTTTTATTGTGCTTCTTTCTTTTTTAACTTATTTTCTTTTAGAGCGTTATCTCTTCACAGATCAAAACACAGAAGTGCCAACTTACAGCATCTGTAATCTAAGTGAAAACGAAACCCGATCATTGCTTAAAAAACGTGAATATCCGCAGACTAAAATCATGAAGGATTATGGTTTATATGGTGAATCCTTAGGACTTTATGCCGAAGCATACAATGTCTTAGAAAATGATTTTTTCACGGGAAAAACTTTTTTCCTCACGAATCTTTGCCATGATGAAGAAGCAGCATACATGATGGATCAAGAGTTGGATCGAAAACTCCCGCTTACAGAATTAGAAAATGGTTTTTATGAACTGGAAGTTTTGGACGGTCTTGAGCGTTATCATTTAGAAAGTGAAAAAACGATCAAAGAAAGTTTTTATACGGTCAGTCGCTCAGGCTATGTAAAAAAAGCAACATTGCATGCAAATAAAAACCTTTTTAAAGATGAAGAAGGCGAAAGTCTCCAGCCTAAAAACATTGTTTATCTTGAAATTGAAGAAGTTGCACGCCCAGAAGACCATTACGACATTGCTTTGGATCCAGCACGTTTGGTTGAACTTTGGGAAGGTTTTGTCGACTATGGAAGCAACCGCGATCATCTTGTGGAAGCAAATGCCATGTATGATTTCGCCGAAGATGTGAAATCAGGCTTGGAAGATTATGGTCTGAAGGTAGGGATTGTTCGTAGCAAAGATGAGCCGAAAGATGTGAATGATGAAAAGGGACGGATTGCAAGAGCCTATCAAATGAAAGCAAAATATTATTTTCACTTTGCTTTTCCGAGCAGTAACTTTGAACATGATCAAGGTGTCACGGTCCTGTATTCGAGCCACAGCTCCAATTATCCTTCGACTGTGATGATGAAAACACTCAAAGAAAACACTTCTATTCAGGCCTCTCATTGGACTGGTCCGGATGATATCGACGGTGTTTATCCAAGCAGCCTTGATGATGGACTTGATCGCCGCAATGAAATTCGAGAAAGTGGTGCTAAGTTTACCGGAGCAGGTTTAAGTGGGTACAATGACTTTGCGAAAAACTTAAGACAAGGGATGCAGGCAATTGTTATTGAATATGGCTATATGTCCTCAGATCATGATTTCAAAACATGGACCACTGAATATGAAGCCATTGTTGATGCGACTGTTAAAGGTATTGTAAAGTTTTTAAAAATAAGTGAGTGATCCTATGATTCAAATTAAAGATTTAGTGAAAACATATCCGGATCAAATTATTTTTGATCGTTTAAACTTACGGATAAAAGAAAAAGATAAAATGGCCATAGTGGGAGCGAATGGTGTTGGTAAGACAACACTTTTTCGCATTTTAGAAGGCCGTGAAGCTTATGACTCAGGAGAAATTAAGCATCGAAAAAAACTTCGCTTGGGCTTTATGGAACAGATTCATCGAGAAAACAAGGCCTGCATGCTCAATGACTATCTTCAAGTTGCTTATGAAGATCTCCAAGGGCTTGAAGAACAATTAAAGGCTCTTGAAGAGAAAATGATTGATGATCATTCTGAAGAAACTTTGATGAAATATGCTCAGGTTCAAGAACGTTTTCTTTATCGTGGTGGCTATGATGTGGAACATGAAAGAAACAGCTTACTCACTCATTTTGGCTTTTCTCAAGATGATTTGAAACGAGATATTCGCAGCTTTTCGGGCGGTGAAATGACACGTCTAGCGATCATTCGCCTGCTTTTATCCAAACCCGATGTTTTGTTTTTAGATGAGCCGACCAATCATCTTGATTTAGAGACGATTGAATGGCTTGAAAGCTATCTGCAGGCCTATGATGGAAGCCTTGTCTTAATTTCACATGATCGCCGCTTCATCGATCGTGTCTGTAATACTGTGGTAGAAATCAGTGATTATCAAGCGACTCGCTTCGAAGGAAATTACAGTCATTATCAAATCGAACGAAAACGAAAAATGGAAGGCGATGCCCGAAGGAAACGCCAAGTGGAAAAAGAAATCGCACGCTTGGAAAAACAGATTGATCGTTTCCGACAAACAAAGCCAGGTTTTGTGAAATCAAAAGAAAAATACATCGAACGTATTCAACTTGAAGAGCAAAGGGATGCGAAAACGCGGCAATTTGAAGCTCAGTTTCGCTCCAGAAGACGCGGTGGTCAAGATGTCTTGATTGCAAGAAATTTACAAATTGGTTATGACGAAATTCTTTTAGAATGCGATCTCGACTTAAAACGTGGACGACGTTATGCAATTATGGGGGCTAATGGCAGTGGGAAATCAAGCTTAGCGAAGACTCTTGCAAAAAAGATTCCAGCTTTAGGTGGGGATTTTCTTTATGGTCATCAAATTGATTTAGGTTATTTTGATCAAGATCTCTATCAATTTGATCCCGAAGAAACTGTTCTGGAAGCGATTTGGTATCACTTTCCAGACTTAAATTTGACAGAGATTCGCCAAGCCTTAGCACAGTTTCTTTTCACAAGTGAAGACATTGATAAAAAGGTTCAAGTTTTATCGGGTGGAGAGCGTGTTCGTCTATCCTTATTATATTTAATGCTCTCTCAGGACAACTTTTTAATCCTTGATGAGCCCAGCAATCACATGGACTTGTATGCTCGCGAGGCCTTTGAAGAAGCCTTAGAAAATTACGATGGCACAATCTTGTTTATTTCGCATGATCGCTATTTTGTGGATAAGATTGCGACAGATCTTTTAGTCATTGATAAAGGTAAGCTTTATCATAGCGAAAAGAGTTTTCAAGAACACCAAGCACAAGAAGAAGCGCAAGAAGAACAGGCCAAAGAAATTGTGAAACAAAGCTATGAGGAGCGCAAGCGATTGAAAAATCGTCGTCAAAAGTTGGAAACGATATTAGATGATTTAGCCATCGACTTAGAGGCGCATCGCGAAAGTCGTTTTGATCCGGAATTTTACCATGATTTTGAAAAAATGGAAGAATTAAATGCGGCGATTGATGAGATTCATAACGAGATTGCGCAAGCAGAAGAAGAGTGGCTAAAAATTAGTGAGGCTTTAGAAGAAAAATAATTTTGTATTTTTGGAAAATTTGTGTATAATAGAGTTGGTAAAAAAGGAGTAGATAGAGACTATGGCAAATTGTTTAGTAGCCCAATCAGGTGGGCCAACATCAGTCATTAACGCAACAGTTGCGGGAATTGTGAAAGCAAATCAATTGAATCCTCTTTATGAGAAAGTTTATGGAGGATTGCACGGAGTAGAAGGTATTTTAGAAGAAGAACTTGTTGATCTTACAGATATGTCAGATTTTGAAAACAAGGTCTTACGCCAAACACCATCCAGTGCACTTGGCTCATGCCGTTACAAATTACTTCGTGAAAACGAAGAGGACTTCAAACGCTTATTTGAAGTATTCGACAAATACAACATCCGTACAGTCTTTTACACGGGTGGAAACGACTCAATGGATACAGTCTATGCATTGACACAATATGCAGAAAAGAATAACTTAGAAGGTTACCAATTCATTGGTTGCCCAAAGACTGTTGACAACGACCTCATGGTTATGGACCACAGTCCAGGATATGCATCTGCTGCGAAATTCATCGCAACAACAGCATACCAAACATGGTTAGATTCAACCGTTTATACACGTCAAGACGTATTCATTATGGAAACAATGGGTCGTGACGCAGGTTGGTTAGCAGCAAGTGCATGCGTAAGCGGCATTGTTGACGTTTTAGTCTTACCTGAACAACCATTTAACAAAGAAAAATTCTTAGAAGTTGTGAAAAAACATCTTGATGAGAAAAACAAATGCTATATCGTTGTTAGCGAAGGTGTCAAATATGAGGATGGAACATACCTCTCAGCACAAGAATCACAAGATGACACATTCGGTCATGCTGTCTTAGGTGGAGCAGGTGCTGCACTTCGTGATATGATTCTTAAAGCAGGTATTTCTGATCGTGCAAAGGTTCAAGACCTTAGCAACGCACAACGTTCACACGCTACAGAGCAATCAAAAGTTGACGTGGAAGAATCATTCCAACTTGGTATGTCAGCACATATGCGTTCAGTAGATCCAAAATTCACAGGGAAAACAGTTATCTTAAATCGTCGTGAAGATTCTGAAGAATATGATGTTGTTTACTCAGCAACAGATTCAAAGAATATCGCAAACTACGTACGTAACTTCCCAGAAGAGTGGATTTTACCAGACTACGCAGGTGTAACACAAGAAGCTCTAGATTATATTACACCACTTCTTGTTGGTAAACCAGAAATCATCTATGATGAAAAAGGTCTTCCAGTTCATGTAACACCATACTATCAACGTGAAGATTTAAAGGTAAAGAAGTAACAGATACCAAGCCCGATTAAATCGGGCTTTTTTATTGCTTGTATTTCAAGCAAATGATATTCTTATCACAAGGAGGAATAAAAAAATGGATACATTGATAATTTTTGCACATCCTTGGGAAGGAAGTTTTAATAACGCAATTCTGGAACATATTGAAACACGCCTCAAAGAACAAGAGAAATCCTATCAAGTGATTGATTTATATAAAGATGGTTTTAATCCGTCTTTAGAAGAAAAAGATTTGTCGACTTTTGCGGAAGGGATTTATCAAGATCCCCTCGCTGAAAAATATTCAAAAGCATTGCTCTCTGCAGAAGAAGTTATTTTCATCTATCCTATCTGGTGGTATGGACCACCTGCAATTTTAAAAGGTTTCTTCGATAAAGTTTTCTTAAAGAATCATCTGTATCGCCAAGAAAACAAAGGCCCTATGGAGGGACTCCTTGAAACAAAACGCACAATCATGATTACAACGGCTAATATGGGTCGAGATAATCTTGAGGCAATGGGGGACCCCATTACGAATCTTTACTTAAATGGCATCATGGGCTTTATGGGATCACAAGAACAAAAATGGCTTCACTGTGAACAAGTTCATGAAAAAGATCGTCGGGAAAAACTTCTTGAAGAAATCGATAAGCTCCTTTAAAACAAAAAGAAAACCACTTTACAAAACAAAGTGGTTTTTTAAATGAATTATTGGCGGAGAAGGAGGGATTTGAACCCTCGCGAGCCAAAAGCTCCTATCGGTTTTCGAGACCGACCCCTTCAGCCTCTTGGGTACTTCTCCAAGCAAATTTAATTATAACATAAATCGTACAAAATGCATGTTTTTTTTAAGATTTTTTTGAAATATGCTTCGAATAATGATAAAATTACCTTGTATGTACAGAGAAGGAAGGAGATTGCAGATGATTAAAGGAATAGCAGCATCGGCTGGTGTAGCGGTTTCAAAAGTTTTTAAGTTATCCCACCCGAAGCTTGAAGTAGAGGAAAAGAAAGCAAATTCAATTGAAGAGGAGTTGGCACGTTTAGATCAGGCGATCAAAGCAAGCCAAAAGGATATTGAGACGATCAAAGAAAAGGCCAAAGACCGCCTTCGGGCAGAAGAACTTGCCATTTTTGATGCACACTTGATGTTTACCCAAGACCCAGAATTCATTGGACAAATCGAGGATAAAATCAAGGAAGAAACAGTGAATGCAGAATTTGCTGTCAAAGAAGTCTCGGATATGTTCATTATGATGTTTGAAAATATGGATGACCCATATTTTCAAG
>JASLJD010000083.1 GCA_030152625.1 Erysipelothrix sp. | reverse complement strand
TCTTTTGTATGAGCATATTTGTCATTCTCATAGACCACTTCTCGGATACCACTTTGAATAATCGCCTTCGCACACTCATTACAAGGGAAAAGGGAAACATAAAGACTTGCCCCTTTCAAGTTTTGCGTTGCATTTAAGATCGCATTTAACTCCGCATGCACCACATAAGCATACTTACTATCGAGGAAATCACCTTCGCATGTCCATGGATAGTGATCATCACTCAATCCCGTTGGGAGGCCGTTATAGCCAATCCCAACGATTTTTTTATTTTCATCAACAATGACCGCCCCCACTTGAGTTGAGGGATCTTTTGAACGCAAGGCCGATAAATGAGCTAGACCCATGAAATAACTATCCCAAGAAATTGCATCTTTTCTTTTCATTCTTTGCCTCCTTAAATCATTTTACGTGCAAGCCAGTTTGCATAAGACTTCAAACCGAGCTCATACCAAGCACTGATGATCTCGCCATCAAGCATGATAAACTGCTCATAATAAAGATTTTGTGACATTAAAATAATAAGCACGATTGTCACAATCACAAGCAATCCTTTGCTGTATTTTCGGAGGCGTTCCCAATCCGGACGTTTCGAATAGATAAAGCCCATGATTACACCAGCTTGAAAGCCTCCTAAATGAGCGGCCGCACTAACACCTGGCATAAGACTGATTAAGACATTCATAAAGATAATCGAGAAAACTTGACCAAGAAGCGCTGGATTTTTAAAAGCACCGGTCTCATAGAAATAAACAAACATTGCGCCAAGCAAGGCAAACAGTCCACCACTAAGACCTAAAGCAATGCTCGCCTCATTTCGAACAAAGACAAACATCGAACCAAAAACAATACCAATAAACAAGGTTTTTAGATAGTTTTTGCTCCCTAAGACTCTTTCCATGATTTGACCCAAATTGCGCAAAGCGATCAGGTTCATAAGAACATGAAAGAAATCAATGTGGATAAAACCTGAAGTCAACAAGCGCCAGTATTCATAGGCCTCAACCATGAATGGTTTATAATAAGCACCGAGCATAACCGCCACAACTTCAGGTCTTCTTTGTCCACCAATCATAAACTGTCCGATAAAGTAGATCACAAGAACAAAAGTCGTCAAGCTGGTGGTCACGGGTAAAAGCTTACGAACCGCTTTTTTGTGGGCTCTTCGCAAACTGCGTCGCAACTTCCTCAAGGAACGAGACATGGTCTTCGAAGCATTTTTACTTTCTTCTAAAACATCCTCCAAACCTCGGAACTGTCGAGCATATTTTGATTCGCTCACATAACCTGGAGCAACTTGGATATAGTTATCATCAAGATTTTGAGCAATTTGTGAGACCGTAATATTAATACCACGAGGTTTAACATTAAACAGAACAGAAAGTGATTCCCTGTTTTTCATGTTTACTTCCGGGCTCATCTCCGCGAAAGGACGACTTGTAATCATGATAATTGCGTTCTCTTCTTTTTTAGGATTCACAAGCCAAACTTCATCTTGACTTTGTGTCATTTGAATCATTCGATAATCTTCTTCTTCAACAAAAAAGTTTACTAATTGAATGACCCATGCTCGTGCTTGAAATTGTTCTTGTTGATTCATTCTTTTTCGCTCCTAACTTTTCGAAGAATTCGTTCAAAACGTCGAGGAATATCGCTTTGAAATTCCATGGCTTCTCCCGTTTTAGGATGATTAAAGGCCAGATGATAAGCATGGAGTCCTTGACCTTCAAGTTCTTCGACATGCCCACTTCCATACATCTCATCACCCAATACAGGGAGTTTCATAAAGAGACTGTGTAAACGGATTTGATGTGTTCGCCCTGTGTCAAGACGAGCTGTAAGCAAGCTCAAATCTTCATAGGCTTCTTCTACAAAGAAATCCGTACGTGCTTCTTTCGCATTGATATGCGTCACTTTCATTTTTTGACGATTCTGTGGATCACGACCAATGGGTGCGTCCACATGAGCGTGTTGATGATTGAAATGACCTTCTACCAATACATAATATTCTCGTAAAACTTCTCGATTCTTAAACATTTCCACAAATCGTTCATGGCTTTCATTGTTTTTCGCAACAATGAGTAAGCCACTGGTATCCTTATCTAAACGGTGAACAATACCCGGACGAAGATCGCCTCCTAGATCACTCAGTTCATCCGGACAATAGGCTAATAAACGATGCACCAAAGTTTCTTTGTCTTGGGTTGATTCCGCAGGGTGCACAATCAAACCCGCCGGTTTGTTCACAATAAGAAAATCATCATCTTCATAAACAATATCCAATTCATTTTGGCTTGGACTTAAATCTATTTCAAACGATGGCATTTTATAGCTTATTTCATCGCCTTCATTTAAACGATAATTCGCTTTGGTCCTTTGACCATTGACAAACACAAGCTCTTCTTTAATCATCTTTTGGATCTGATTACGGGAGAGTTCTTCTAAGACATCGCTTAAATAACGGTCGATACGAATCCCTTGATCCATGGCTTCGATTTTAATTTTTTCCATCATAAACCTCCTCATAAAACATTTCAGCTAACAACATCATCACAGCGATTGTTAAATAACTATCGGCTAAATTAAAAACAGGAAAATCGTATGAAAAAATATAAAACGAAAGCATATCACGGACATAGGCATAAACAACACGATCGTATGCATTGCCTAAAGCACCCGCAATCATCAAAACAAAGGCAATTTCTTGCCAAGTGTTTTTCGCTTCTTTAAGATATTTAAACATCCAATAAACGGCAAAAATAGTTAGAACAATAAATAGATTTCGTTGTCCTGAGAGCATTCCCCAGGCAGCTCCCGGATTTTCCACATAGGTTAAATAAAAGAAATTAGGAATGACTTCAACGCCTGAAGCAGCCTGCCAATGTAAACTTGCATATTTTTTTAAAAGCAGGTCTAAAATAAATAACACAATTCCTAAAATCCACTTCTTGCTTCTTTTCATACTTACCTCACTTCGTTTTATAATTATAGCATGATTTACCCTTTAAAGTCTCTTAGACAAATAAAAAGACTTGAAAATTTCCAAGTCTTTTTATGCTTAATCGCTATCTGCCCAACGGCTCATTCGATAATACGCTACCGTTAGCATACTCGAAATCGCCCAAGTAACAGAATAAGACCAAAAGACCATATCGATACTCCGATTAATCCGCATTGCAATAAAAAGAAATATTTGACGAATAACTGTGAATGAAGTGATCATAATCACCATCGGAACCGCCGTTTTTCCTGCTCCACGAAGGGCTCCGCTCAAAATGTTATTGACAGATAAAAAAGTATAAAACGGAAGCATAATCCGGAGTTGACGTGCCCCATACTGCATAACTTTTGGATTCTTAGAAAACACAGCGATCAAATCTTCTGCATAAAGATAAGTTGGAATACCGACAATTGTAATTGTGATAAAGGCAATCACAATGGTTGTATGAATCCCTTTTAAAACTCGATCTTTCTTACCTGCTCCTAAATTTTGCCCCGTAAACGTTGTGATCGCTAAATTAAAACTGTTAATCGGCATACTAAGGAAAGCATTGAATTTATCGGCTGCGGAAACAGCGGCCATCGCAATTTCACCAAAGCTGTTTACATAAGATTGCACAAGAACATTTGAAAAAGAAACAACGGTTTGCTGGACACCGGTTGGGATACCCAGACGAATAATCTCATACAGTTTGTCGAGATGAAAATGCAGTTTATTAAAAACAAGTTGGTAAGAATCTTCAATGCGCCTCAAATGAATCACAACCATAATAGCTGAGACCATTTGCGCAATCAATGTCGCAAGCGCAACGCCAAAGATCCCCATGTCATAGCGAATGACAAAAAGCAAATCTAGAGTGATGTTAATAAGGCTTGATATAATTAAATAAATAAGCGGGTTTTTTGCATCACCAACTGCACGCAAAATACCCGACCCTGAATTATATACAATAAGAAACAAAGAGCCCCAAAAATAAACACGCAAATAGCTTGTAGCTTGAGGCATAATCTCTGCAGGTGTTTTTAACCATCGCAAAATATATGGCGATAAGCAAAGTCCTATAAACGTTAAGAAAAGTGAAATGAGCAATGAAAAAGCCATAAAAGTGTGAACCGTCTCACTAACCTCTTCATGCTTTCTTCCTCCATAATAACGCGCAACCAAAATACCTGCTCCTGTTGAAATACCCATGAAAAAAGAAATCAAAAGGTTAATTAAGGGCCCGCTTGCCCCAACCGCCGCCAAGGCATCGTCCCCAACGTAATTTCCCACCACATAAGAGTCCACTGTATTATAAAGTTGTTGGAAGATATTCCCAATTAAAAGCGGAATACTGAACAAGATAATTTTCTTCCAAATAACGCCTTCAGTCATCGACCGACTTCGTATTTTTTTCATTAACTCAACCTCTCTATCACTATCTCTTTCTTATATTATACATTGATAAGATTTATTTTCAAAAAGGACTTGCAAGATTTATTTTTGTTTGTTATAATACAAAAGCGTTAGGCACCAGTGGCGGAACCGGTAGACGCGCACGCTTGAGGGGCGTGTGCCGCAAGGCGTGGAAGTTCAAATCTTCTCTGGTGCACCATAAGATAAAAAATACAGATCGCTTCGGCGATCTTTTTTTGTGTTTAAAATAAAAAGAAGAGGTTAGACCTCTTCTTCAAACTGACTATAGTAAAGTTCTGCATAGAAACCATCTTGAGCAAGCAAGTCTTCATGTTTTCCATGCTCAACAATATCACCATTATCCATTACCAAAATCAAATCTGCATTACGAATTGTGGAGAGTCGGTGAGCAATAATGAAGCTTGTTCGATTTTTCATCAACTCATCCAGTGCCTTTTGAATCAAGATTTCAGTTCGCGTATCCACTGAGGAAGTCGCTTCATCTAAAATCATAATTTTGGGGTCGGCTAAGATTGCTCGGGCGATTGTCATCAATTGTCTTTGCCCTTGCGATATATTACTGCTTTCCTCATTTAAAATCGTTTCATAGCCTTCTGGTAATGTTTGAATAAAGTGATGCGCTTGGGCCTTCTTCGCTGCTTCAATAACTTCCTCATCACTGGCATCTAAACGACCATAGCGAATATTGGCTGCAATGGTATCTTGGTAAAGCCATGTATCTTGCAAGACCATCCCGATCATTGAACGTAAGCTTTCACGAGACATTTCACGAATGTC
>JASLJD010000067.1 GCA_030152625.1 Erysipelothrix sp. | reverse complement strand
TGAATTGAGTGGCTCTCAACTTCGTAATTTAGAAGAAATTTTAGAATGTAAAGTTGTTGATCGGACAAACTTAATTCTCGATATTTTTGCTTTGCGTGCCGATACTTTGGAAGGAAAATTACAAGTAGAACTCGCTCAACTAGAATATCGTATGCCACGTATTATTGGCTTCAGTGATTATCTGTCGCGTACAGGTGGAGGAATCGGGACTCGAGGTCCAGGGGAACAAAAACTGGAAACCGATCGCCGACACATCCAAAGGGAAATCCATCGTATTAAGCGTGATTTGAAAGAAGTTGAAAAACAACGATCACTGACAAGAGAAAGAAGGAATGCGTCACCACTACCAATTGTTGCCTTAGTGGGTTATACGAATGCTGGGAAGTCGAGCCTAATGAATGCTTTGATTGAAAGTGATGAGAAAGTCTATGTTGAAGACATGCTTTTTGCTTCACTTGATACCAGCATGCGGCAAGCCTCTTTGCCATCAGGCCAAAGATATTTACTTTCGGATACGGTTGGTTTTGTTTCGGATTTACCAACGCAACTTGTTGAAGCGTTTAAGAGTACTCTTGAAGAATTGGAAGATGCAGATCTTCTCATCCATGTTGCAGATGTAAGTCATGAAGATTTGGATTTACAGATTGAGACAACTTTTGAGCTCTTAAAGGACATGGAACTGATGGATCGACCTGTCTTGACTGTCTATAACAAAAACGATTTATTGACCGAAGAAAAATACTTACAACATGAAGATGTCGAGGATTCGATTTTTATGAGTGCCCATAATCCAAAAGACATTTTACGATTGCAAGAAAAAATTGAAAGTATTTTGGAGAAAGATCTCTGTCTTTTTGAGGCTTTGATTCCTTTTAAAGATCATGCTATTTATCATTATCTCCATGAATACGGAACAATTTTGAAAAGCGAAACACAAGAAAAAGGAACCTATGTCAAGGCGCAAGTTCCCCAAAAAATGATGTATCTCTATGAAAAGTATAGATTTTAGAAAGAAAACTTTCATTTTTCCTCTAAATATACGATAATAGAATACGAAAGAAATGAAAGGGGTTTATGAACGTGAAATATGCGATAAGCATTGACATCGGAGGAACCAATACTCGCGTTGCTCTTGTGAACAATCATTATCAAATTGAGGAAAGAATTGCTTTTCCAACAGATGGCGATCGTCCTCATGCAACGATTGCGAAGATCAGTGAAAGCATTCGTTCTTTTGGCAAAGAAGTGGAGGCGATGGGGGTTTCCTGTCCAGGGCCACTGGATCTTAAAAAAGGGATTATTTTAACACCGCCTAATTTACCCGGTTGGCAGTATTTTAATTTAGTGAAGACATTAAAAGAAAAAACAGGTTTAGAAACATATTTAGAAAATGATGCGAATCTTGCTGGTTTAGCCGAAGCAGAAATTGGGGCGGGAAAGGGCTATAATCCGGTTCAATATCTGACGGTGAGTACGGGTCTCGGTGGTGGTTTTGTCATCGATGGCGAAATTTATCAAGGTCCACATGGCTTTGCTCAAGAACTTGCGAATGTTATTTTAGAACCGAATGGTTTTCAGTTGAATGAACTTCAACCAGGAAGTCTTGAATCACTTTGCAGTGGAACAGGGATTGTCGCTCAGGCGAAAGAAAAAGGTATTGAGGCCGAACATGCTGGTATTGTGAATGATCTTGCACTTGCAGGAAATAAGGATGCAGAAGCAGTCATGGAGAAAGCCAAGCAGTCGCTTGCGCAAGCCATCGCAACAATTTATGCATTTCTTGATCCGGGTGTTGTTGTTTTAGGGGGAAGTGTTGCGCTAAAAATAGATGGTTTTGTTGAAGATGTCGAAAGTCGAGTGAAAGAACTTGTTTTTGATGTCGTGAAAGAGCATGTTCGTTTAGTTCCTGCTAAACTGGGCGATGACAACGGCTTACTTGGCGGTGCAATTCTCGCTTTCAATAAAATGGCATAAAAAATGAAGAACCTCATTTCGAAAAACTGAAAGAGGTTCTTTTTCTTTTGGCTTGCGAGCTGGAAATGCATGTGTTAGAATAATCAAGTATGTAAAATATGGAGGTATATATGGGAGCAAATGATCAAGCATTTGCGAAGGAAAGTATCGGAAAGCTTTTATTTAAACTCTCTGTCCCGATTATCGTCTCCATGCTTGTGTCAGAACTCTACAATATGGTTGATACCATATTTGTGGGGAATTATGTCGATCCTGATGGGATCGGAGCACTTGTCGTTGTTTTTCCAATACAGCGAATTATCATTGCGATTAGTATGATGATTGGTATCGGTACTTCGACGGCATTTTCTCGGGCTCGAGGAGCCAATGATATGGACAAAGCACGGGCAGTTATCACCAATGGTTTCACCTTGGTCATGGTTGTCATGGTTCCCTTGATGTTTCTTGTTTATTTCAATGCGGAATCTATACTTTATCACTTAGGAGCGAGCGGAGCTATTTTAGAATACGCTTATGAATACTTGAGCGTGATTATTTTCGGTTCGATTTTCCTAAGTTGGACGATATTCACATCGAATTTAATGATTTCGATGGGAAAAAGTCATATCTCGATTATGAGCACGAGTATCGGTGCCATCATGAATGTTATTATTGATTATATTCTTGTAAAAAAATTATCGATGGGTGTTCCTGGAGCGGCCATCGCAACCACCGTCTCCCAGTTTACTGGGTTTTTATATGCCTATTATCATTTACGCCAATTGAAAGAAGAGATTGGTGTTAAGAAAGGCTTTGCTTTATCAAACACGATTGTTTATACGATTTTAGCGGTCGGTGTTTCAGCCTTTATTGTGGAAGCAGAAGATGGTATCTTGATGGCTGTTTTAAATAACTTACTGAGAACACATGTTAATAACCAAGCGATTGTTGTTTTAGGGGTTATATCTAAAGTGTACATGTTTTTATTTGTAACTCTTTTTGGTATTTCTTCAGGTATGCAACCAATCGCAGCTTATAATGTTGGGGCAAAAAATTATGAGCGTTTAGGCGAAGTTTTAAAGAAAACGACGATTTATGCAACACTGACAACCACGATTCTTTGGTTTTTAGGTCTCGTCTTTGCGCCAAATATTATGCCTCTTTTTATGAGTGATGACTATGTTGAATTAATTGCAGAATCAACACAAGCTTTCCGAATTATTATTGCACTCTTTCCACTCGTAAGTGTGTATTACATTTCGATTTTTTATTTTCAAGCTTTAGGAAAGGCGAAACAATCGGTTGTTATTTCGATTTTACGTCAAGTTATTTTAATGATTCCAATTGCGATCATGCTTGTAAAACATTATGATATGGGCGCAATGGGAGTTTGGTTATCCTATCCGATTGCAGATGCAATTGTCGCTTTAATTTCCTTTTTCTTATTAAGAAATGAAAGTAAAAAAATCAAAGAAAAAATTGCTGAAGAGAAAGCAATAGCATAAATATACAAAAGCCTGAATAATTTTCGGGCTTTTTGTTTAAAGAAAAAGATCGCCGAAGCGATCTTTTATTTTATTGGAAATCTTTTTCAAACTCTTGAATTGATTCATGCAAGAGTGTGACAGAATAGGCCATGGAAGGTCCGCCACCGAATGCAACAGCAATCATTGCGATTTCAATGATTTCATCGCGGTTTGCTCCTGCCTCAAGTGCTTTGTAGGTGTGGTAAACAATGCAGTATTCACAACGGCTGAAGACAGCAATTGCAACACTGGCAAGTTCTTTTGTTTTCACATCGACAGCACCTGGTGCATAGTTAGTACCAAGCATGCCTAAGAATGCATTCACTTCTTTATCATGTGTACGGCCCATAATTGTTAAGCCGCTTGTGAAGTCTTTAAGCATTTGTCTTACATCATAGTTCATTCAAAATACCTCCTTGCTTACGTAGTCATCATAGTGAGATTGAAATTGAATGTCAATCTTTTTAACTCTTATTCAGTTAAATAAGCAATACCCAACTTGATGGTATTTTCAATTGCTTCCTCATGTGTTCGCTCAAAACTATGGGATGCATCGACCCCCGGACCGATGAGGGCAACACGAAGATCGTTGCCAGCGCGAAGGGCTGCTGAACCATCCGATCCATAGAAAGGATAAATATCAACCTTATAATTGATATTATCATTTTGAGCAAGTCTCACAAGACGTTGTCTTAATTGATAGTCATATGGACCCGAGCTATCTTTGGCACAAATTGTCACAGAATATTCATCGGAAGTCTGTCCGCCTCCCATCGCCGCCATATCGACAGCAATCAATTCTGTTGTTTTTTCAGGAATGCCTGCAGCGGCACCGTGGCCAACTTCTTCATAATTTGAAATAAAGAAGTTTGTTGTGAAGTTTGGTTTGAGATCATGCTCGACAAAATGCTCAGCGATGGCGATTAATGCGATCACACCTGCCTTGTTATCGAGATGTCGTGATTTAATAAAACCAGAATCAGTATGTTGTGCACGGGGATCGAGGTGGACAAAGTCACCAACTTGAATTCCTAAGTTCTCCACATCTTTTCTTGACTCAATTTTTTCATCAAGTCGTACATAGAGATTTTCGCCACTCCGTTCGCTTTGGTTGGTTTTGCTCGAATAAACATGACTTGATGCATAATCGATCAAGACTGTTCCTGTATAGAAATCTCCGTCCATTGTTTCGATTTCAACATATTCACCTTCAATGGTCGCCCAAGCGTATCCCCCAAGTTGTGTAAGACGGATTTTACCATCCGCAGTAATTTCCTTTACCATGGCTCCCAAGGTATCAATATGGGCCGCTAAACTGACCTCTCGGTTTTCTTCAATGCCTGGAAGCTTCGCAATTAAGGCTCCCTTATTACTTCGGTAGGTTGTTAGACCAAGCTTTCTAAATCGATCTTCTAAATAAGAAATAGCTGCTTCGGTATGACCCGTTGGGCTTTTCATATTTAGAAGATGGATGAGTTCATCAATATACTTTTTCATAGGTATCACCTTTCGCTTTTATTATAGTTTGTAAAACAGATGCTTGCAATCATATCAATTTTTTCGCATATTAAAACGTCTAAAACTTCGGTGAAGAAGTTCAATTAAAACAATACCAAAGGCTAAGCTTAGCGCATAACGAATGGTTCTTAATAGAAGTTCTAAGCCTTGATAGAAGGAATGGTTCATAAAGGCTTCCATTGTTTGAAAAGCGGTGATTCCTGGAACAAGTGGAAAGATAGCTGGAATATTGTAAACACTCGTTGGTTTTTTGCGTCTTTTGGCTAAAATAATTGATGTGACAGCGATGCTTGCGGAAGCAATAAAAAGAGCAAGACTTTGTCCTGTTTCTAAGACTTCCAAGGTGAAAATTTTGACTAACCATGCCAAACCCGCAACAGCGCCAATCCATAATAACTCTGATTTAGGGGCGTTGATTGTGATGGCAAAACTTAAAGCTGCAAGAAAACTAGCGATAATGGCTTTCATAATTCATCTCCTTTAAAATGATAAACCTAAAATAACACCCAGTCCGATCATGAGAGCTGTAAAAAATGCCTCAAGAAGAAAGACCGTTCCTGAAACTGTGTTCCCTAAAAAGAAATCTCGAAGCGAATGCATGATCGGAATACCGGGAACAAACATGACCACACTACTAATGGTTACAGCATCGATCTGTGTCACGAAAGCATGCTGGTTTAAGATATTGATCAAAGCGGCTAAAACAAAGGCCGTGATAAGATCATTGAGAAAGCGCATCTTTAAAACTTGTCGACTTTTTTCATGAATCCATCCGCCTAAAGTGCCAAGTAAAAACGTGAGTAAGGCATCACGAATATCTCCTTTGAAAAGAAACATCATTGCAACACTTCCGACACCATAAGCACAAAAACGCTTGCCTGGGGATATTGCTGCAGGTCTTTGTTCGACTTCTCTGAGTTTTTCAATCAGTTCATCAAGGCTGATGAGATCTTCAGTAAATTGCCGCGAAAGTGCGTTAACATCTGTCAGTGTTTGAAGTTGTGTGGCGCGAAAATGTATACGTCTTAGGCGCGTATTTCTTCCGTGTTCGTTACTAACAAAGATGCCTGTAGGTAAGACAAAGCTGATGCTTTGCTCGTGTTTATAGGCATGGTTAGCAATTCTCGCCATCGTATCTTCAACTCGATGCATTTCTCCCCCGCTTTCCATCAATAATTTTCCAGCTAGGATAGCTGCATCGAGTCCTTTTTCTCTTTCTTCCATAAGAAACTCCTTTCAAGTAGCTCTAGGAATGAAACCCTTGCTCAAATACGTTATAATATGTTTAATATCACTATCTATTATGACATAAAAAGAGAGCCTGTTGTGAAAAAGGCGGAAGGAAGGGCAATATGGATTTTCTAAAATTGAATTGGATCGTTATTTTTATTACTTTTGTTTTTTTATTTATCTTTATAAGTTTGGAACGAAAATATGAATTTGTCTCCGATAAGATTGGCATTCACCCATTTAAACTTTATCTATTAATTTTCTTTATGGGGCTTTTGAGTTCGGCGATGAATTATATTGCCGTGATGGTTTTTGGATCATGGAAATGGATGGCTATCACAATTGTGGTGATGGTAACAATATTGATGATCCTCACTTCGATGATTCGCCGAAAAATTCGCCGTCGTCGTGATGAGAAAGAGTTAGAGCGACTCCGTAAGGAAAAAGAACAAAATGAAGCCTTAAAACTCGAAGAAGAAGCAAGCATGAAAGCATTGGAAGATGAAGAGGTCGAAATTATCGAAGCGGATTCGGATGCTGTTTATGATGATGCTGAAGTGATTGATGCTGACTTCGATCAAGAAAAAGAAGACAAAGAGTGAAAAAGTTTGACTATGTCTCCATGCAGTGATATGATTAAGCAGTAATAAGAGAGTACTTTTTCGTTTTGGAAGGGTATTTGGAGACTCAAGTATTGCTTAAATGGTTTTTAGGATTTGAGAAATACGCGAGTACATCTTATTTCTTGATAGGAGGTACTAGCAAATGAATACAGGTACAGTAAAATTCTTCAATGCTGAAAAAGGCTACGGCTTTATCACAATTGAAGAGGGAACAGACGTGTTTGTGCATTACTCAGCAATTGAAGCTGACGGTTTCAAAACATTAGAAGCTGGTCAAACTGTGACATTCGATATCGTCGAAGGTCAACGTGGCGACCAAGCAGCTAACGTTCGTGTTGTTGCGTAAACAAATAAAAAATAAGGAGCTCTTAGAGCTCCTTTTTTGTTGTCTATAAATTTTTGCTGAGACGATCGCCTAATCCTGAAATGAGCGGCAAAGCGAGATACTGCGCTTGGAATGCCTTCGCTAAGCCGATAAGATGGTAAGCGAAAGCAAAGAAGACTAGGATGACTCGGATGAAATCAGTGAAAATCCAAACAATCTGTCGAAAAAGCGGTATCCAACTAACCAGAAAAGAAACAATGCTGGTAAAATGGTTGAAGATTATCAAGATTAAGGAAACAAAAATATTTAAAATAAGATTTTGTCCTGCGTGATTTCGAACTAAAGCACTTTTCTTTTCAATGAGTAAAAGTATAAAAGGGATCATAATTCGAATGAGGTATGAACGTTTTAGGAACAGAAGCGCAATGCTAACGATCCATAAAATACGTACAACTTGTGTTTCATCTAGATCAAAGATACTTGATTTTTTTTGATTCATGTGCATTCCTCCTCGATTTATAATATAATGATTAGTATGTAAAGTAAAGATGGAGGATTTTTATGATATCAAAATTTCAGATATTTTCAATGATTGCGAGTATTTTGTTAGTGATTGCGATACCGATCTATATTTTCAGGCGCTATCGCGGAAATTATAAGATGAGCCAAGGAATTATTTGGGGGATGTTAGCCTATTTTATTTACACGATTACACGTATTGTCTTGCTGACCGTCATCACACAAATTTTCCCAGGACTTGATTATGAAAACATGGGTGGGAATGTCTTTATTACAGCTTTGACAGAGGGTGTTCTCAATGCAATTAGCTTTGCTGTTGCGGCCTCGATTGTCTATCGTTATCAATTAAGAAAAATGGAAGATGACGAAATCCCTATCCTTAATGGGCTAACCTTTGTGATGGTCAGTGCAATGTTTCTCATTATGCCATTGATTAATTATACGATGTTTTCGATTAAAGCCAATGGCGGTAATCTAGAAAGTTTTGTGAACGATCAAGTTACTTTGGAACAAGTCGAACAGATTGCATTAGCCATCAAAAACACACCGAGTGTTATGTTTTTAGATATGGGTCTAGCACGCATCTTTGATATTTTTGTTTATGTTGCGGGATTCATAGCTGTTTATTTCGGCTATGTTTATTATCCGGAAGAGAAGATCAAATATATCTTTGTTGGTGCTTTGATTGTTTTCGGTTACTTCACCATATCGGTTCTTTCTTTAGGTGTTTTTGCTGTTTACCCTATTGTGACAATTGTTCTTAAAGCGATTTATGCGATAGCTATTTTCAAGGTGACTTATGGATATCAAACTCAGCTACTTGGGCAATCCGTATCCGAGTGATGCACCCAAAGCACATGTTTTTAATATCATCGTCCCTGAAATGAAACGAGTTGTTGGACGATGTGAATATCGCTATGAAGAAGGCGAAGATCTTTATTACTATGGTCATGTTGGCTATGTTATCTATCCACCCTATCGTGGTCATGCCTTTGCCTATCAAGCATGCAAGAAAATGTTTGCTTATTTGTATCAAAAAAAAGGATTGCATGAGTATATCATCACATGCAATCCTGACAATATCGCATCCAAAAAAACAATTTTGCGTTTGAATGGTCAGTATTTGAAAACTTTTGATATTCCTGCCGATCACGAACTATTCGCTCTTGGTGATTATCAAAAAGAATGTTATCGGATTATTTATCAACCTGACGAATAATCCCAATAGGAGTTCCTTCGCTAGCTTGTCCCAGCGGATTATCTTTTAGGATTTGAACAATTTCTTCGACATCGACATTTGGCGAGCTTGCCCCAAGGATGTTGCCGCCTAAGTCGTTAATGTCAGCAATAACAACTTCAATATCCTTATCTGCAAAAAAGTTACGAACATCCTTTGCTACTTGATCTGGATTTTCAGGGCCAAGTACAACATACTCATTAAAAGGTGGCATGGTTCCACTGGTTGGACCATCAATCGCTCGGGCCTTTGGTCCGGCAATGCGATAGAAATCACCTTTTCTTCCCACAAGTTTACCCAAAGCAGAGACCGCGGCCGCTAGAAAAATTCGTGGTGTTCCACATTCTTGTAGCGCCATTTCCATAGTTTCTGGCATACCTAAGCCGATTCCGTGGGGTGTCTTTGTGACAAATTTTGATAAAAAAGTCGCAAATTTACGAGCTTTGATTTCATCAACTCGATAAGCTCTTTTTTGACTAATTGCGACAATTTTTTCTGTAATAAAGAGGATGTCGCCGTCCTCAAGATGTGTTGAAACATACTTTTCTAAGACCGCTTGCAGATCTTCACCCGGCATAATGACATGGGTTTTAATCGGTAGTCGGTGGTATGTTTTTCCATTGACATGGATATCAAGGGCTTTATTTTCATTTGCACTCAGTGTCATAAAACATAACCTTCTTTCTCATATGCATATCATAACGATTTACAATTTAAATCGCAAGAACGAAAGTTGAGGGATATCATGAAAAAAATACTCAGGATCATAACCCATAAGATTTTTATTGTTGCTATTGCAATTGTTTTTGAATTTGCTTTGCTTTTTACGATTGCTTGGAAACTTACCAATAATTATGCGATTATCCATGCATTACTTCAAGTTTTATCCTTTTTATTGCTTTTACATGTTATCAATCGCCATGATAATCCCTATTATCGCTTTGCTTGGGCCGTTATTATTTTGACGATTCCACCCTTTGGAGCCGTCTTATATCTGCTTTTTGGTGAAAGAAAAGTTCCAAAAGAATTGCGAAGCAAGGCAAGTGAGGCCTATTCGGAAGATCTCTACTTACAGCAAAACACCCTAATTGATGATTTCAAGAAAAACAATTCAAATTGGTATCGTCTTATTCAATACATCTATTCGGCATCTCATTTCCCAGTTTATGATAATACAAAGGGCGAATATCTTGAGACTGGTGAGAAGAAATTTGAAGTCATGCAAGAAATCCTAGAATCTGCGGAAGATTTTATCTTTTTAGAATATTTCATTATCAAAGAAGGTTATATGTGGGATATTGTTTATGAGATCTTAGAGCGAAAAGTTAAAGAAGGCGTCGATGTTCGCGTTATATTTGATGATTGGGGATGTTCTTTATATCCCCAATTGAAAAAGGATTTGGAAGAGATTGGTGTTAAGGTCGTTGTTTTCAATCCCTTAGTACCACGCCTTGCAGTCCAAATGAACAACCGTGATCACCGAAAAGCTTTGATTGTTGATGGCCGCTATGGCATTGTCGGTGGTATTAATATTGCAGATGAGTATATTAATCGAATTGAACGTTTTGGACATTGGAAAGATACAGCTGTTTTAATCGAAGGACAAGCTGTTCATTCTCTAACCCTGATGTTCTTACAAATTTATAGTTACTATGCAGAAGAAAAAGATAACCCGGATGATTTTCGTTATGACTTTCCGGAAGACTTCAAGTCAGAAGGTTTTGTGATGCCTTTTGATGATGCACCGACTGATAAATATGATGTTGGTGCGGATGCCCATTTGACGATGATTCATAATGCGAAAGATTATATTTATATTCAAACCCCATACTTTATTGTCGGTCATGAAATTATGAAGGCTCTTACGGTTGCGGCGGAAAGTGGCGTTGATGTTCGCATCATGCTCCCACACATTCCAGATAAAAAACTGGTGAATGAAGTGACTAAATCGAGTTATGAGCAATTAATTCAAAGCGGTGTGAGAGTCTATGAGTACAAACCGGGTTTTATTCATTCTAAAACGATTGTAATTGATGATGAACTTGCTTTGGTAGGGACAACAAACATGGACTTTAGAAGTTACTATCTCCATTTTGAGTGCAGTATACTGTTTATTGATCATAAGGTTGTGCAAGAGTGTTATGATGATTCACTTGCAATCATTGAAGAATCCATTGAAATTACTCAAGAAGATGTGGATAAAGTATCTTATCCTTTGCGTATGTTACGTTCTTTTCTAAGAATATTCAGTGGCTTACTATAGAGGAGTGTTGAGGATGACAAAAAAGAAACGAATCGGCTTGGTCTTAGAAGGTGGCGGAATGCGCGGTGCGTATACCGCCGGCGTTCTTGCCTGGTTTTTAGATAATGACTTTGAATTTGATTACATTGTAGGCATCTCCTCAGGTGCCTTGTATGGAACGATGTTCGCATTGAATAAAAAAGAAACCTTAAAAAAGGCTTCCATTGACTATGCAACGGATAAAAAGAATGTTGGCTTTCGTTCTCTTTTGACCGAGGGAACTTTGGTGGCCTATGACTATATGTTCGATACTCTTTCTGAACAAGTCGATTATCCATTGGAAAAGCTTGATCAAGTCAAAGCGGATATCGATGTCGGTGTTTACGACTATGAACAACAAAAGACCGTATGGGTCGATGCAAAAGAAGTTGCGAAAAGACCCGATTATGTTAAAGCGGCTTGTACCTTGCCTGTTTTTGGAAAACCGGTGAAAATCGAGGGGACAGCTTATATGGATGGCGGTATTACCACTATGATTCCAGTTGAAAAAAGCCTTGAAAAAGGCTGTGATAAGCATGTTATTGTGACCACTAAGTCCCAAAACTATGTGCGAAAACCTCAAGGATTTTTAGAGAAACATTTTCTTCGATTGAAATATCGTAAAAAACCGAAGCTTGTGCAGGCTTTTGAAGAACGAAGAGATGTTTATTATGAAGAAAGAGCTTTGATTGATGACTTGGTTGCAAAAGAAAAAGCGGTGTACCTGTATCCAAGTGAGGAACTGGGTGTTGGCCGCTTTTCTGGAACATATGAGCAATTTGATGCTCTCTTTGAACTGGCTTATCGAGATTGTGAAGCACGAAAAGAAGAACTTTTAAAACTTTACCAAAGTGAGTAAGGAAATTTTTCAGGCGCTGGACTTGTGAAGGTCAAGCGCTCTTTTTTTGTTGGATGATTGAAAGAAAGTCGGTGTGCCCACAAAGCAATTTGCTCTCCAGGAAGAGCTTTTGGATTATAACGAGCATCCCCCCAAATCGCAAGATTGCGACTCGCTAGTTGAACTCGAATTTGATGTGAACGCCCTGTGATCAAATCAATCTCAAGTTTTGATAATTGATGTTGCGCATGGTATTCACTCTTCAAGATATCGAGCCGTGCATATTTTCCTTTTTTCTTGTTCTTAGTCACATAGGAAGTGTTGCTTCGACGATCTTTGTAGAGATAATCTTCTAAGCTTTGCGCTTCGATATAACCTTCAACAATCGCAATATATTCTTTTTTGAAATCACCTTCACGGATTTGTTGGCTTAAACGAGAAGCTGCTTTACTTGTTTTGGCAAAAACCATCACACCGCCTACCGGTCGGTCTAAGCGGTGGACAAGCCCCAAATAAGCATCGCCAGGTTTATTGTATTTCTCAACAAGATAAGCTTTGATTTCTGTGACCATATCAAGATCTTGCGATGCATCTTCTTGACTGGGTTGATTAATCGGTTTTTCAACAACAATCAAATGATTATCCTCATAAATTATTTTCATCGTAACACCACCTTACACTTTGTCCTTGAAGGAGGACTTCATGGGTATTTTCAACAGGGAAAGCCAAGTCATAGGCTTTAGTATGTACGGGTAGCTTGTTTTCTTTCAAAATTTTTCTTAAAAGCTTTTCCACTTGTTCTTTCGGTAAATCTTTTGAATAGGTGTTCAAGACAAGAAAACGACCGTTCTTTTTCAGTAAAGGCATTAAATCCCGCAAAAGATCCTCGAGATCTTCTTCAATTTTCCAAATTTGTCCTTTGGGTCCACGGCCAAAGCTTGGTGGATCAAGAATAATGCCTTCATAGTTCCTTTCTCTTTTAACTTCTCTTTGCACAAACTTTCTTGCATCCTCGACAATATAACGAATATAATGTTTGTCTAAGTTGTTGATTTGAGCGTTTTCTTTGGCCCAATCGACTGCTGACTTTAAGGCATCGATGTGGACAACTTCTTTAGCCCCTGCTTTGGCACAAGCAAAGCTTGCCCCACCTGTATAGGCAAAAAGATTTAAAACATGCGCATCAGGATATGTTTTACATTGCTTTTCTAACCAATCCCAATTATTGCTTTGTTCTGGGAAAACGCCAATATGATGACTTTTGCCTTGTTTCAATATAAACTTCAAATCCTTGTATTCAAAGATCCAAGGCTTCAATTTTTTGTTCCATTTTTTATTTTGGAATTGGGCATGAATGACGCCTTCAAACTTTCCAGTTTTCCTTGCATTGACATCGTCTCTTTTTAAAACGATGTTCTGAATCGATTCAATTTTATAGCCGTTTTCTAAGGCTAATATTCGATAGTTTTCTAAGTTTTTATTTACTAGCATACGATCCCTCTTTTTAACATTATACCATGACGAGTATGCTATAATAAGAAAAGGTGATGAGATGGATTATTTAAAAGATTTAAATGAAAGACAACATGCAGCGGTCACCGCTGAAAAGAAATATCTTCGAGTGATTGCCGGAGCGGGGAGTGGAAAAACCCGTGTTTTAACAACACGCCTTCTTTATTTGGTTGATGTTTTAGGCTATCATCCATCTCGTTTATGTGCAATTACCTTTACAAATAAAGCAGCGAAAGAAATGAAAGAGCGTTTAGAGCCTTATGGTATTGCGAACAGGGCTCATATCTCAACCATTCACTCGCTTTGTGTTCGTGTTTTAAGGGAGGAGTATGCAGCTTGCAATCTTCCGCGATATTTCACGATTATTGATAATTCTGATCAACAAACGATTTTAAGGAGTGCTTATCGTTATCATGACTTGGATGCAAAATCATATCCAATGCGTGATGTGATTCATTATATTTCTACGCAAAAAAGTCAGTTTATTTTACCGGAAGATGCTAAGAAGAAAGCTTTTGGTGAAGAAGAAAGACTCAAAGCAGAACTTTATGCCTATTATGAATCATCAAAAGAAAAACAAGGGGCTTTAGATTTTGATGATATCTTATTAGAAGTGTATTATCTTTTTGAACGGGATCCCGTTGTCTTAGAGAAATGGCAAAAGAAATTCGATGTTTTGTGTGTCGATGAATTTCAAGATGTGGATCATATTCAGTATCGGATCATTCGTGATCTGGTAGGATCCGAGAATGAATTGTATGTTGTTGGGGATCCCGATCAAACAATCTATACTTGGCGTGGCGCCGATGTTCGTTTTATTATGAACTTTCCACAATACTTTCCAGACGCAGAAACGATTTTCTTAACTAAAAATTATCGTTCAAGCCAAACAATCCTCGATACAGCTAATCGTTTGATTAAATACAATCGTGAGCGCGAAGATAAGGACTTAGAATCCGTGATGGGTAAGGGCTCTGAGATTGTGTATGAGGCATTGAGTGATGGGGATGAGGAAGCTTACTGGATTGCTTCAAAGCTTCAAAACCTTGCGGATGAAGGGGAGGCGTTTTCAGATATCGCCATCCTTTATCGTTCCAACTATCTATCACGAGCCTTGGAAAAAGTTTTGCGATCTTATGATATTCCTTACATTGTTTATGGAGGCATGAGCTTTTTTGAACGATTGGAAATTAAAGTGTTTTTAAGTTATTTAGAAATGGTCTCTTTGGGGAATGATTTGGCCTTGAAACGATCAGTGCAAACACCTCGTCAAGGCATTGGTCCTAAGACCATTGAAAATTATGAAGAAAGAGCCAATGAAAAAGATCAGATGATTTATGAACTGATGCTTCAAGACTATCAAGAAGGAAAAGCGAATAGAGCGGTTTCGAGGTATGTTTCTAAAATAGAAACTTTGAGAAAAAGTGAAAGAGAAGAACCCAAACATCTTTTCTTGGAGCGGGTTTTTAAAGACACAGGGCTTGAAGAACATTTTAAAGAACGAAAAGAATTATCTCGTAATGACAACATGAAGGAATTGATGGGCGATATCGAAGCTTACTTCAATCAAAACCCTGATGAAAGCTTGGCTTCATATCTACAGATGATCAGTCTTTATACCGATCGTGAAGAAACAGACAGTTCGGATGCAGTTGCTTTAATGACCGTTCATGCTGCCAAGGGCTTGGAGTTTAAACATGTCTTTATTATGGGCTTGTCTGATTATGTTTTTCCAAATCGTCGAAGTATTGAAGAAAGTGCGAAGGGTTTGGAAGAAGAAAGACGTTTGATGTATGTTGCTTTAACCAGAGCAAAACAACATCTCTACCTCAGTAATCACAGCGGGCATAGTTTTATTCACAGTTCGTCTTTGCGTCCTTCTCGTTTTCTTTATGAAATGGGCGTTTTAGATCGTAGCAGTAAAATGCAAAAAGTTCGTGTTGAGAACAGTTTGCCAGAAATTGAAAGTTCTTCAGAATTTCGCAGTGGCGATCAAGTCGTGCATCCTGTCTTTGGTAACGGTATTGTCATCGGCCAAGATAATCAAGTTTTAGAAATTGCATTTCCAGAACCGCATCGTGTTAAAAGGATTTCAAAGTATTTTGCGGGACTGAGTAGAAAGGAGTCATCCTAATGCGTGAAAAAATAGAACAACTAAGAAAAGATATTGAAAGATATAACTACGAATACCATGTTTTAGATCAGGCGAGTATTTCTGATTATGAATATGACAAACTCTTTCATGAATTGTTGGCTTTGGAAGAAGCACATCCAGAGTGGGCTGATCCCAACTCTCCGACAAAGAAAGTTGGTGGTGAAGTTCTTGATGCCTTTGAAAAAGTTGAACACAGTAGCCCGATGCTTTCATTAAGCAATGCTTTTTCAGAAAACGATATGAAGGAATTCACCCAACGTGTTGAGAAGATTGTTACTGATCCGGACTATCTTGTGGAAATGAAAATTGATGGGCTTGCGATTTCATTAGAATATCGTGAAGGAAGATTTTATCGTGCCGTCACAAGAGGTGATGGGGAAGTGGGGGAAGATGTAAGCCATAATGTTCGGGTGATTGCATCGGTTCCTTTGACCTTAAAGAAAGAAGTCGACCTTCTTGTTCGTGGTGAAGTTTTCATGCCATATGATTCTTTTGAGAAAGTGAATCAAGAACGTGAGAGTGAAGGTCTAGCACTTTTTGCTAATTGTCGAAATGCTGCTGCAGGAAGTATTCGTCAACTTGATTCAAGCGTGGTTGCTCAAAGAGGCTTGGATGCTTTTTGGTATACGGTTGTGAATCCAGAAGAACATGGTCTTCAAAGTCAAAAGGAAGCCTTGGAGTATCTTCAAAGTCTTGGGCTAAAAGTCAATCCCCACGCTTATCATGTTCAAAGTTTTGGGGACTTGATGAAAGCGATCTACAATATTGAATCAGAGCGTTCGCAACTACCTTATGATATCGATGGTGCCGTTGTGAAAGTCAATGATTTTCAAGAGCAAGAAGCTTTAGGTTATACAGTTCGCAGTCCCCGTTTTGCTATGGCCTATAAATTCCCTGCTGAACAAGTTCAAACGATGGTAAAGAAAATATTTTTAACGGTTGGTCGAACGGGTAAAATTACACCGAATGCGGAATTGGATCCGGTTTTTGTTGATGGTTCAAAAGTTTCTTATGCTACCTTACATAATTTCGATTATATTCTTAAAAAAGATATTCGGGAAGGGGATTTTGTCTCGATTCAAAAAGCAGGGGACATCATTCCTGAGATTGTTGAGGTTGATCAAGAAAAAAGATCGCCGGATATTCAAGCATATACAATACCTCAAACTTGTCCGGCTTGTCATGATCCACTCATTCAGTTTGAGGGTGAAGTGGATCACTATTGTGTGAATACGGATTGCCCTAAACAAGTTTTAGAGCGTATGATTCATTTTTCTTCAAGGGTTGCAATGGAAATTGACACTTTAGGAGAAAAGCGAGTCGAACAACTCTATGAAGCCGATCTTTTAAATTCGGTGGAAGATATTTATCGTTTAAAAGATCATCGGGAAGATATTTTAAAACTTGAAAAGATGGGTGAGAAAAGCACCGATAAACTATTGGAAGCGATTGAAAAAAGTAAAGAAAAACCGCTGTCCCGTTTTCTTTTTGCTTTAGGCATTCGTCATGTTGGGGCGAAAACAGCTCAATTGATTGCGGATCATTTTAAATCTTTAGATAAAATCATGAATGCAAGTCGGGAAGAGTTTTTAGAAATTGAAGAAGTCGGTGTGACGATTGCGGATTCGGTTGTTGCTTATTTTGAATTAGAAGACAATCGGAATTTAGTTGAAAACCTTCTATCTTTGGGAGTACAAGCTCAGCATGAGCAAAAAGAACAATCCTCCGTTTTTGCAGATATGCGATTTGTCCTGACTGGAAGTCTTGAAAGCATGACCCGTTCAGAAGCGAAACAAAAAATTGAAGCGATGGGTGGTCGTGTAACAGGCAATGTATCAGGGAATACAGACGTGCTTGTTTATGGTGAACGAGCGGGTTCAAAATTAACGCGAGCACAAGAATTGGGTGTTGAAACATGGGATGAAGAGCGTTTATTGAAAGAGGTTAAAGACAATGCGTAAAAAAGGACTTTTAATTTTACTTGTTTTATCCCTTCTGACAGCCTGTAATATCCGTCCTGAAAATGAGGAAAATCCAGAGGAGCCCCAGGGTGAAAACATTTTAGAAGCAAAAAAAGATGATTATGCGATTTTATTACCTTTTGAAAACTCACCTTTAAGACAAGATTATGCAAATAATTTCCGAGAAATTGACATGATGGAAATTGGTGGGCGTTTACAAGAAAAAAGTAAAGAGTATTTTGATCCCAAGAAATATTATGTGTCCGAGGGAAGTGTGATCAATCGTGATCGTTATTATCAATTACTTGCTTATCAAAGTGATCGTAATCCCAACGGCTTAAATCTCAAGCCTTTTGAGATTGAAGATCAGGGTGAAAAGATTCAAGATCCGAAATTTGTCAGTGATATTTTTGAGATTAACTTTCATAAAACGGAAGATCGCGAACAAATTGATGGTGTCTCGATTGCCTTGGTCTTAAAACGTGTTCAAGTTTTGGATCCAGAGATTGGGAGTACACATGAATTGAGTGATGATACGCTTTATGAGGTGGGTCGAACCTTGGGTTTACGTCTCTACTCATACCTTAGCGGTCTTGAAGGTTTGGCGGACACCCCCATCTACATCGGTTTGTATGTTCAAGAGAGTGATGTGGACCAATTACCCGGGAAATATTTACCAGGCCACTTTATCGGACATGCATTTTTTAAAACAAGAAGTGATCAATTCACACGTGATGATGAAGCGTGGCTCTATATCAATTCCAAAGAAGCGCGGGAAATGATTCCCAATGCGGCCAATAACTTTGCTCGCTTGGAACGTAACTTAGCGGATTTTATAGCGGATGAAAAAGTGGGAATGGTCGGAAAGGTCTTTGTGGAGGAGAAGAGTCTTCGCCGGATACAAATAGAAGTTATTACGGGTTCAAAGACTTATCTTGAGATTTATGGTCTGGCTCAATTTCTAGCAAATGAACTGGATTCTTTTGATGAGTATCAAGTTCCGGTACAAGTGGATTTACGTATTCATCAGCGAACACGATTTATTATTGAAAAGCAAGCAGGAAAAGATGCACAAATTATTGATGTGAAGTAGGAGGCATAGGATGATTAAATTAAGTAAAGAAGAAATTGAATTATTAGCGCAAATGATGATGATTCATCTCAGTGATGAAGAAGCGGAAGCTCTTTTTGAGGATCAAGCTTTGGTGCAATTATCAGAGTTTGTTGAAGAAGTCGATACGGAGGGTGTTGAGATGATGCACTTGCCTTTTGAAGAAACAAGTCATTATCTTCGAGAAGATGAGCCCAATCATGTTTTGGAACGAGAGAAAGCTTTATTGAATGCACCCGAATCCGAGGGTGAGTTTTTTGAATTAGTGCAGGTGGTGGATAAAGATGACTAAGCTTGAAAAATCAGCGATTGTAGAAGCAATATCCATTCAAGATAAGCATGAAGGAAAACTGAAGGACTGGGATATTGCTGTAAAAGACAATATCCATGTTCTTGATACGCACACGACAGCTAGCAGTAAGATGCTTGAGAACTTTGTTTCGGTTTATCAGGCGACAGTGATTGATAAACTTTTAGATGAAGGAGCTCATCTGACAGCTAAAACTTCAATGGATGAGTTGGCGATGGGTGGAAGTAATCGAAGTGCTCTCACAGGACCGGTGTCAAACCCTTATGATGAAACAAGGATTTCAGGTGGTTCATCAGGGGGAAGTGCGGCCTTGGTAGGCGCTGGAAAAGTCCGTGCAGCTTTAGGGACAGATACTGGCGATAGTATTCGTAAACCGGCTGCATATTGTGGTTGTGTTGGTTTGAAACCAAGTTATGGTCGCATTTCTCGTTATGGTGTGATTCCTTATGCACCGTCCTTGGATCATGTTGGTTTTTTCACACAAAACGTGCATGATGCGGCGCTTTTGCTTGAGGTAAGCGCAGGTCGAGATGATTTAGATATGACTTCTTCTTTTGAAGATGTGGAGCAGTACAGTGACTTTTTAAAGATGGACTTAGAAGGTCAGCGAATTGGTGTGTTTAAATCTGTTCATGATCAAATTCAAAATAAAGAAGTTCTTGCTCTTTATGATGACTTTGCGCAAAAGCTCGAAGCGAAGGGCGCAATTTTAGTGGACAAAAGCATGGATATGGATTTAATGCGCAGTATTTTAGGAACTTATGTTTTGATTGCGAATGCAGAAGCGACATCAAGCCATGCGAATTTAGATGGTGTTCGTTTTGGCCTTCGTGAAGAAGGTGAAGATCTTGAGTCTTTAATGCGAAACAGCCGTGGGAAAGGTTTTGGTTATGAAGCCAAACGACGTTTCATTTTAGGGGCTTATGCTTTTAAACATGGTGAAGATGAAATCCTTTTCAACAAGGCCAAACGTGTACGTCGTTTACTTGTGGATGCATACGCTGCTTTGTTTGATGATATTGATGTTCTGATTTCACTAGCAGCTCCTGATGTGGCGCCAAAGATTGAAGTGAGCGAAGAGATTGAGTGGAATGATGAAGAACTGATTGCGAATAATTACATGGCCCTTGATAATTTATCGGGTTTCCCAAGCATGACCATTCCTTTGGGTCTTTTAGATTCGATGCCATTGGGATTGAATATATCGGCACGTCCATTTGAGGAAGCGGCTTTGTTTGCTTATGCATCGGAATTTGAGAAAATAATTGATTGGAAGGGGCGATTTTTCTAATGTATGAAGCAGTGATTGGAATTGAAATACATTGTGAGTTAAAAACAAATACGAAGATGTTTTCAGGTGCCCCATTGACTTATGCAGAGGTGCCGAATACAGCGATCAATGAGATTGATCTTGCTTTACCGGGCACTTTGCCGTCGGTGAATAAAAAAGCTGTCGAATACGGAGTTCGTTTAGCAAAAGCTTTAGACTGTGATATTGATCCCGTCTTACGCTTTGACCGTAAGAACTATTTCTATTCAGATTTAGCAAAAGGTTATCAAATTACCCAGCAGTATTATCCTTTAGGGGCAAACGGTCTTTTTAAAGTTCTTTTAGATAATGAAGAGACGAAGGATGTAAGAATTAACCGTATTCATCTTGAAGAAGATACCGCAAAACAAGTTCACGAGAAAGGCCGCACACAAATCGACTTTAATCGTGCAGGTGCACCTTTGGTTGAAGTTGTGACAGAGGCGGATTTTAGAAATGGGCATGAAGCAGCATCTTATGTTGATGCTTTTCGTTTGTTGGTTGTTCATTTGGGTATTTCCGATGCAGTGATGGCTGAGGGTTCGTTGCGATGTGATATTAATATTTCCTTGCGTCCAAAGGGGCAAGAAGCTTTTGGTACGAAAGTTGAAATTAAAAACTTAAACTCCATCAGTAACATTCAAAAAGCCATTGATTTTGAGATTGAAAGACAAAGTAAAATGCTTGAGGAAGGACAAGAAATTGTTCAAGAAACCCGTCGTTTTGACGAGTCGAGTGAAGAAACAGTGCGTATGCGTGTGAAAGATGAGGCGCTAGACTATCGTTATTTCCGTGATGCGAATATTCCGAATATTCAAATTCCAGAAGAAATCTTAGCAGCAAAGATTCCAGAAAGACCCTATGATCGCATGCAGCGTTATCATGAAGATTATGATTTGTCACTCTATGATGCAAAGGTGTTATTACAAAATAAAGAACTTGCGGATTATTTCGATCTAGTAGCAGAGAAGCATACAGCTTACAAACAAATTGTGAACTGGTTGACTCAAGATGTTTTAGCTGTTTATGATCAGAAAGGCGATCGCAGTTTAGAAGAATGGTTGAAACCCGATTACTTCTTAGAGCTCATTGACGCTCTTGAAGAAGGGCTTATTTCATCCAAGCAAGCGAAGAAGGTCTTTGAGGCACTTTGTGATGGGAAGTCGCCAAAAGCTTATATTGAAGAAGAAGGAATGGTCCAAATCAATGATGAGGACTTAATCCGTACATGGATTGAAGAAATCTTGGATGAGAATCCACAGGTTGTTGAGGATTATCGAAATGGTCTTAAAAAGAGCATGGGCTTTGTTGTTGGTCAGATTATGAAGCGTTCAAAAGGTCAAGCTAACCCACGTCTCAGCAGTCAACTTGTGAAAGAAATTCTTGATTCTAAACGATGATTTCGCTACAATAAGCATGAATCAATTGACAAGGAGGGACAGCCATGAAAAAGGTTCTTGGTCCTGAAGATACGATTCAAATGAAGAAGCAAAGCAAAACAAACAAAAAGAAGAAGTCGGGAAAAAAACAACGTCGAGAGGATTGGTCTTTTAAAGTAATTATTATCAGCCTTTTGATTATTTTAGTACCGACGATTCTCTTAGGTTTCAGTATTTATCGTGCTTATCGATCCACAGGTCGTCCTATTGTGGGACAACGCTTTGTGGGTGATTTAGCGCCAAGTCTTGAGAAAAAGGATTTGAAAATTCTCGAGGATAAATTTTCTGAAATTGAAGGAGTGAAGGCTGTTGATTTAAATTTAAAAACAGCAACTTTACGTGTTTACCTTGAAATGGATGAAGATGTTTCAAAAGATGCCTTTGCATCCAAGTTGCAAACGGCTGAAGAAATCCTCTATTCACTTTATGACAAAGAGCAGTATTTTACAGCAGAAGGAACAAAGTTACAGTATGATTTTGAAATGTATGCACATCGTCTTTCAGAAGAGGATCCTATCATTCTGACACATTATAAAACATCGCGGATGGATAAGGCGATGAGCCAGTTTTTAAGTGAGCCTGTTTCGGAAGAGATGGCTGAAGATTTACGTGAACGTGAGAAAGCTCGAGAAGAGGAAGCCAGTGAAGAAAAAGATCCAGATAAACCGGATATTCAGGAAGATGAAGGTGGAGAATAAAGGCAGAATTTCTGCCTTTTTCTCTTTTTAAATAAAGTTTTGAAAATCGCTTGCATTGTCTAAATCTTTATGGTATATTTATAAGCGCTTGGGAATTATAAAAATTCTTATGGCCCGTTGGAGAAGCGGTTTAACTCACTACCCTTTCACGGTAGCATTCACGGGTTCGAATCCCGTACGGGTCACCATTTAAGCAAAGATTAACTCTATTGCTTAGCAATAGAGTTTCCTTCTTAAATTTTAAAAAACACCTTGCAAGATTGAAATAAATATGTTATATTTTATTAGCGTTCAAAATGCTTGATTAGCTCAGCAGGTAGAGCAACTGGCTGTTAACCAGTGGGTCGCAGGTTCGAATCCTGCATCAAGCGCCATTAAGTTGGCCCGTTGGAGAAGCGGTTTAACTCACTACCCTTTCACGGTAGCATTCACGGGTTCGAATCCCGTACGGGTCACCATTAGTACCTAACAACCCACTTCGAAAGAAGTGGGTTTTTCTTTATCTTAAAAATAAAAAGTGATACAATACATAGTAACGGGGACTTAGGTTCCCCTTATTTTATATAAAATAGGAGAGGTGTATGTATGTCACAAGAAAAATATGAATTACCACGTCGTGAAGAAGTTCCGGTTGATCTAACTTGGGATTTGAAACCAATGTTTTCCAGTGATCAAGCATGGGAAGATAAGTTTCAAGAACTTGAAGCTCGCTTATCGGAAGTTGAAGACTACCGTGGCACGCTAACAAAATCTGCCGATCATCTATTAGAAGGTCTTCGTTTTAATGAAGAGATCTGGCAAGAATTGGGAATTCTTTATGTTTATGCACACTTAAATTTTGATGTTGATACGACCAACGCGAAGTATCAAGCGATGCAAGCACGTGTAGAAGCTTTACTTTCACGTTATGCAGCAGCGATGTCTTTCTACGATTCAGAATTGTTAGCGGAAGATGAGGATGTCATCAAAGCTTATTTAGATGAAAAAGAAGAGCTTAAAATTTATAAGCATTCTTTCGATCGTCTCTTCAAACAACGTCCTTATGTTTTGAGTGAAAAAGAAGAACGCTTGCTTGCCTCAGCTGGTGAGATTTTCTCCAGTCCTTCCAAGACTTTTGGGATGATTAATAATGCCGATATTGAATTCCCAAAAGTGAAAAACGAAGAAGGTGAAGCGGT
>JASLJD010000031.1 GCA_030152625.1 Erysipelothrix sp. | reverse complement strand
CTTGGATCAGATTCTTGCCGATCATGACTTTGTTTCATCGATTGGTGATTTTATTGAGCCCATGCAATTAGATGATGAAATGTATGCCGTTGCGAAAAATGCTTTTGAGCGAAAAGAAATTTATGCCCGTGCTTTAAATACGTATATGCAGCGCTGGCGTTTTGAACGCTTGGGATACATTGAACAAGCGGTTTTAATTTTGGCTTGCTCAGAACTCGAATTTGGATTACAAAATAAAGCGGTCATTGTGAATGAAGCTGTCCGCTTAGTTAAATTATATGGGGAAGAAGATTCGTATCGTTTAGTTAATGGGGTTTTGGATGCGTTATGATATCACAAGCTCTGACTGTTAGTGACTATGTTTCCAAAATACAAGAGACCGTTCGCTGGAATCCTTCTTTAAAAAATGTCGCACTCGTGGGTGAACTGTCTAATTTTCATGCTCATCGAAGTGGACATTTTTATTTTACATTGAAGGATGACAAAGCACGTATTGATGCTGTGATGTTTGCTTCCTTTGCTCAGAAAGTTCTCTTTAAACCCAAAGATGGTGACAAGGTGCTTGTCTATGGTTATACCGATGTTTATTTACCTCAAGGTCGAGTGCAGTTTTATGCTCAAAAAATGAACCTAGATGGTTTAGGTGACTTACATCTTCGTTATGAAGCTTTGAAGAAACGTTACTATGAACAAGGCGCATTTGCCATCGAAAGAAAGCAAGCATTGCCTGAATATCCTGAAAAAATTGCGGTTATCACAGCGAAAGGAAGCGCTGCTTGGGCGGATATAGAAAAGACTTTGCGAAAGCGTTGGCCATTGGCCCAAGTGATAGCTCGTTTTGCTTATGTGCAAGGGGAGAAAGCGAAACAGGATTTAGTGGAAGCTTTGGATGAGGTCGAAAGACTTCAAGCTGATGTCATTATTATGGCTAGAGGCGGTGGCTCGATTGAAGATTTATGGGCCTTTAATGAACCGATTGTGATTGATCGAATTTTAACTTTATCGACGCCAATCATTAGTGCTATTGGTCATGAAAGTGATACCACCTTGGCAGAATTGGCTTCCGATCATCGGGCTGCAACGCCCACAGCTGCGGCAGTGGCGGCATGTCCGGATCAAAAAGATGTTTTTGAGACAATAAGAAACTTTAAAAACACATATTACTTAAAAGTTGTTCATCGTCAGCAAAGTTTAAGTCAGGCTTATGAAAGAAAGATGAAAAGAAGTGTTTTATCCGATCCGCAAATGTTTTTCCATTATAAACAAGAGCATTTAGATCACCTTAATGCTGATCTTTTTGCTTTTCATCTTCGATTTAAAGATGAGCGTTCAGATTTACAAAGAAAAGAAAACGAAATGCGAATGCTTTTAGAAAGAAAAATCGAAGCTCAAAAGCATCGAATCGATCGACAAAGGCTTTCAGAATCGATGGCAAGTTTTCTATGGAAAAAAGAGCAGGATCTCAAATCAATTCCCCTGCACCCACAATTCTTACAACAAAAAATGAATTATATACAAAAAGAACTTTTGAAACAAAAGCAAAAACTGCTCACTGAGATGCAACGTCAACAGGGTTCAAGAGAAAAACACTTTGCCTATCTTGTCAAAAGATTGGATGACTTATCACCTTTACGTCTTCTTTCGCAAGGTTATTTACAAGCTTATCGGGAAGATGAAAAAGTGAAGTCAGTGGAGGATCTAGAGGTCAACGACCATTTGCGACTGTATTTGAAAGATGGTTTACTTGAGACGAAAGTCCTTGGAAAGGAAGTATATGATGAGTGAAATGAAATTTGATGAGGCGATGAAGCGCTTGGAAACAATCTCGGAAGCTTTATCAAAAGAAGACCTTGAAATGGAAAAAGCCTTAGCATTGTTTGAAGAGGGCTTAGCTTTATCGACAGGTCTTCAGAAAAAACTGAAAGAATACGAAGACAAAGTCAATGACTTAGTACTGAAACATCAAGGAGAGAACAATGATTAATCAATTTGAAACAAGTTTGAAAAACTGCTTGGATGCTTTAAAAGATTCCCAAGTCAAAGAGGCGATGAAATACACGATGCTGTCAGGAGGAAAACGGCTTCGTCCAAGTCTTGTCTTAGCTTTTGTGGAAGATCTTGGTGGCGATATGCAAAAAGCATTGTATCCAGCGATTGCTTTGGAACTCATTCATAACTATTCTTTGGTGCATGATGATCTTCCGTCCATGGATGATGATGACTATCGTCGACATCGCTTGACAGCGCATAAGGTCTATGGGGAAGCGTTGGCTATTTTAAGTGGTGATGCACTTTTAACGATGGCATTTGATGTTGTTTTAAAAGCCGATTTAAGCCCAGAACAAAGCCTTGCCTGTGTTGAAATTTTATCTCGCAATGCAGGGGTTGAAGGCATGGTTTATGGTCAAGAATTGGATATCGCCAATGAAATGGAAAGTCTTGATGATTTATTGGAGAGTTATCGTTATAAAACAGGGAAACTTTTCGCAGCTGCATTTGAATTAGGAACGATTGTTAGCGGCTATGAGAGATTGCAGAAAGATGCGAAAATTCTTGGTGAAACATTGGGGGTCTATTTCCAAATCCAAGATGATCTTTTAGAACATACACAAAGCTTTGAAGAGATCGGTAAACATGTAGACAGTGATGAAGAAGAAGGGAAAGTAACAGTAGTCAGTATTTTGGGTCTTGAAGAGGCGCAAAAGCTACTCCTTCGCTATGAGGAAAAGCTTAAAGAGCAACTAGCTCTTTTCCCCTTTGAAAACAATCGTGTTGAAAAATTGATTGAAGAGATTTCACAAAGAAGCTATTAAGAAGAAAGAAAAGGAGCAGCAAGGTGAACGTAGAAAAAGATATACAATCAATGACATTGACAGAACTTGAGGCATTTGGCGATCAATTAGCGATCCATCTTGTGAATGAAAGTGTGTATGATGTGGAAACGGTGATGCAGAATTTGAATGTTTTGGAAATCATCCTTTCTCTTCATCATCTTTTTGATATGTCTGAGACCAAAGTTTTTTTCGATCAAAATAATCAAAGTATCGTTCACCAACTCCTCTTAGGCCAAAGGGTGGAAATGGACTGGGAGCGAAGTGGCGCTTTGGGTCGCGCTTTAGCTTATACAAAAGTGGATGATGGCCGTCACTTTGTTGTGATGAACGACCATGCTTTGAATCAAGGTTCCACTTATGAGGCTCTTTTACAAATACGTCGGGAAAATCCTAATCTAGTGATTATTATGATTGATGAACAAGCATCCTTGTTGCGTCATTACACATCTTTAGATGCTTTCATCAAAAACATACGTATTTCGAAAACATACAGTTCCTTAAAAACAGATTTGCGTGAAGCCTTGGACCATCCAGTAAGTCGTCCCCTTTTGGGAACACTCTCTTGGCTTAAGGATCAAGTTAAAGAAACCGTTCTGGAGCCATCGATTTTCACCCATTTTGGGCTCGATTATCATGGGCCTATCGACGGACAGAATTTAAAAGAGGTCATTCGGGTTTTAAGCTTAGCAAAAAAATTTGAAGGTCCGCATGTTATTCATGTTCAAACACGGATTAAAAGCAAGCAAAAAAGGAAATTGGACTTCCCACGTTATAAATTAGATATGGACCGTCCACAAGATTATTACAGCTATTTAGAACATCTTGATCATTACCTCATTCAATATGCTCCAGGGAATCTTTATGTTCTTTCGGATGGTTTGAATATGTCAGAACACTTGATTCATTTTTCCCAACAAAGACCTCGCCACTATTTTACTTTAAATGGTTCTTCCCATGCTCTTGTTGATATGGCGAAAGGTTTAAGTTTTACAGGGCATCCCGTTTTAATGCTTGTTTCTGCCAAGCGTTTACCTGAACTTGCATTACAAATCAAAAAGTACTTTTCGCAAGAAGAAAACAAGATTTTGTTAGTGGTTTATGAAGCGGGCTTGCTTCGTTATGATCGTCTTTTGCACAATGCGGTTGATGATATGGCTTCTTATCTGTATTTTGAAGATCATCCAGTTTGGATGCCACGCAATGTTTTAGAAATGCAAAGTTTTTTAGCTTATCATCAAAATGGTCCCAATAATTTTAGCATCTTACGCTTGCCGCATCTTTTAGCTAAGCCAACTGAACGAGATCGTCCCTTTGTTTCTGACTGGGAAATTATGGGCGATTGGGAAGAGGCGAGTGCTTTCATTTTAAGCTTTGGTCCAAGTGTTGAGCAATTTGAGCAAAAGATTGCTATTAACAATTTGCCTTATGCATTAATCGATACGAAAAGATTGAATCGAGTGAATGATGATGTCTTTGATATTTTGTTAAAAAGTAAGAAGCCAGTGCTTATTTATAATGTAGAAGGTGATTATGACTTATTGACTCAAAAAGTAAAAGAAAAAATGCAAGAAACAAAAGCAGATTTTCCTTTAATTACAATGAATCTGTCAAACGCTAATTATCGTTTGCAAAGTAAAGAACTTAAAAGCTCTGCTCAAATTCATATTGAAGATGCCTTGAAAGCTTTAAAGGAGGCGACAGAGTGTTAGCACAACTTTATGTTAAAAACTATGTTTTAATTGAGAAAGCCTCCATCGATTTCGAGGATGGCTTTCATGTTTTTACCGGAGAAACAGGAGCTGGTAAATCGCTTTTGCTCGATGCCTTGTCCTTTGTGAGTGGAATGCGAAGTCAAGCTAAAGTCGTGGGACCTTATGCTGAAGAAGCCTTTGTTGAGGCGGTGTTTTATTTGCAAGAAGATCATCCGGCTCATGCCTTAATGGAAGCGATGCATTTTGATCAAGAGTCGGTGCTTGTGGTTCAACGAACGATGAGCGCCCAAGGTCGAAGTATTGCAAAAGTCAATGATCGCCATATCACGCTTGGAAAGCTTCAAAGAATTATGAACACAGTCATCGATATTCACCGCCAAGATGAGACTCAAGCAGCTTTAAAACAATCTAATCACTTGGCTCTTTTAGATCGTTTTGCCCAGATAGACTTTGTGGGGAGCGAGTATGAAAAAGTTTATCAAGCGTATAAGGCGAGCGAAGCAAAACTTAAGGCTTTTAAAGATGAGCGTGAGGACCCTGAGACTTTGGATTTTTATCGTTACCAACTGAAAAATTTGGATGCATTAAATCCTGATGAAAAAGAATACCAGGATTTGATGGAAGAAGTTGAGTATTTAGAAAATTTTGAAAAGTATCATCGTGCCTTTGAGCTGATCGATAGCAGTTTATCGAATGCGCTTTCGCAAATCTATGAAGCAGAGGAAGTAAGTGATGATCTTTTTGACGAAGCGATTCAAAATCGGATTCAAAGTATCTATCTCGACTTAGAAGATTTTTATCATGATTTCAGCAACTCACGTCGCAGTGATCATTTTGATGAACATCGTTTCAATGCTCTCAACGAAAGGCTTTTTGAATACCAACAATTGATTCGAAAGCATGGAAGTATTGAGGAGGTTTTGTCCTATCAAAATGACTTACGCCAGCGTCTTGAAGAAGCAGAGAACTACGATCTTTATCGTCAAGACCTCGAGGAAGAACTGAAAAAACAAAAAATAAAGCTTGAAAAAGAAGCGCAAAAAATTCATGAAAAACGTCTCCAAGCGGCGGATAAATTGGTGCCGTTGGTTGAAAATGAGTTGAAAGATTTGCTCTTAGAACAAGCGAAGTTTCGTATAGTCATTGAAAAGGGAGCAGTTCATGCGAAAGGCTTTGATGAAGTCCGTTTTATGGTTTCGATGAATCCAGGCATGCCGCTTCAAGATATTGAAAACAGTGCAAGCGGTGGTGAAAAATCACGCTTAATGCTTGGTCTGAAAGTTGCTTTCTCAAAGGTGTATGATGTCGAAACATTTATTTTTGATGAAATCGACACAGGTCTGAGTGGTCAAGCTGGTTTTGCGATAGGAGATAAAATGAAACAATTGGCTGAAGAAAAGCAAGTGATGAGTATTACGCACTTAGCTTCAGTTGCTGCTTGTGCTGATGAGCATTTGAAAATATACAAAGAAGCCTCTCGAACGGATGTTTTACGTTTGAATGAACAAGAACGTTTGGAGGAAATGGCTTTGATGATTTCAGCAGAAATCAATGAGGCAAGCCTTGAAGCGGCAAAAGAACTTTATCGGAAAGGACAATCTTGATGGCTAAAACAGGCGAGGTTATCTTTCATATTGATATCAATGCTTACTACGCATCAGCACATCGTGCTTTAAATCCGGACTTAATAGGAAAACCGCTAGCTGTAGCGGGAAGTCGTCGTGGATCGGTGGTTACGACGGCTTCTTATGAAGCAAGGGCTTATGGTGTTGAGAGTGCTATGCCTGTAGAACATGCTCGCTCTTTGTGTCCGGATTTAATTGTTGAACGAGTAGACTTTGATCTTTATAAGCGTTTATCTGCAGAGTTTTTTAATCTCATTCGTCAGTTTTCGCCTTATGTCGAAGTAGCGAGTATTGATGAATGCTATGTTGATGTAAGTCAAGTGATTCTTGATTATGAGAAGCCTTTGGATTTAGCTGTGAGAATTCAAAGAACTGTTTTAAAAGAGCTTCAACTCCCTATATCGATTGGTGTTGGTCCCAATAAATTTCTTGCTAAGATGGCCAGTGATATGAAAAAACCGATGGGGATTACGGTCTTAAGGATTCGAGAAGTCGAAGAAAAAATGTGGCCGATGCCGATTGAAGCGATGCATGGCATTGGTAAAAAAACAGTACCACGTTTGAAAGAAGAGGGTATTTTTACCATTGGTGATTTAGCTCAAGCATCCTCATCCTCGCTTCGTCATGTTTTGGGCAATCGAAGCCAAGAATTCATTGAGAAGGCCAGGGGAATGGATCAAAGCCCCTTGGAATTGGTGCGAAGTGCGAAGTCGATGGGACAGTCCCGCACATTTAAAAATGCGCTTTATGATCTCGAAGAAATTCGCATGGCGATCATGCATGAAGTGATTGAAGTTGAACGTCGCTTGCAGGAAAAGAAGCTTTTGGGACGGACAGTTCAATTTTCGATTCGTTTTGAAGATTATCGAACAGCTGTTCGTTCTCAAACTTTTGATTATTATCTAGAAGATCGTTATGAAATCTTTGAAAGAGTCATTGATCTCTATTCAGAGTTTGAAGGTGAGGCGGGCGTAACTTTTTTATCAGTCACGATTTCAAATTTGACAGCAAGAAATGAAGCCATTGAGCAACTGAATCTTTTTGATGAAGAGGAAAAAGAAAACATTGATCTTGTTATCCAAAGGTTGAATGAGCATTTAGGATCCGATATTTTGAAGAAAACAAAGGATTTGATTCCAGATGAAAAATGAAGATTATCTTCGCTTGTTTTTAGACCACCTTCGTTTTCAAGAACCCGTCTCTTCCTCGACCTATGAGGCCTATGCACGAAATCTCAATGCCTACTTAAAATACTTGGATGAGGCTGCAATTGATTTGCTTGAATGTCGCTATCATGATATTGTATCTTTCTTAAAGGCGATGCAAAAAGAGGGCTATGCGATGAGCAGTATTCATCAAGCTGCGGTCTCATTACGGCAGTTTCATCAGTATTTAAAACGCTTTGCCTACATGGATCATGATCCCAGTGAGTATCTGAGTGTTCAAAAGAAAGGTCGTCGTTTACCGATGGCTGTTTCAGATGATGCCTACCAAAAGTTGATGTCTTATCCTCTTGAGGAAGAGGATGATTATATGGATCAAGCGATCATCATGCTTTTAGCCCATTCAGGCCTGCGTATCAGTGAGGCCTTAAATTTAGAGTTTGTTCATTATTATCCACGCGAACGCTGGCTTCGCATCGTGGGTAAAGGGAATAAAGAAAGAATGGTCCCTATTTCAAAAGACAATGTTGAAATTATGGAATATTATCTGGAAACAATTCGTCCTAAGCGTGTACAAGACAAAACAGATTTGCTTTTTATCAGCCAAACTGGGCGAGCAGTTTCAAGGCAATATGTTCATCAAAAAATTCAAAAACGTCGTCTTGAAATGGGCATAGAAGAAGCGATATCAGCGCATAAATTGCGCCATCGTTTTGCCAGTAGCTTCTTGGAAAAAGGCGTTGATTTACGTGTTATTCAAGAACTTTTGGGACATGAAGATATCGCAACGACACAAATTTACACGCATGTGCAAAAAGAAAATTTAAAAAGAGATTACGATGCTTTTTTAAAAGGTGGCTTTTATTACAGAAAGGATGAGGATGATGAAAAAATTTAATCGCATTATTACGATTGTAATGGACTCAGTTGGTATTGGGGCACAAGATGATGCTGCCAAGTATAATGATGAAGGTGCGGATACATTTGGCCATACAGCTGAAGCGGTTGGTGGCTTAAAGATGCCGACAATGGAAGGCTTAGGTTTGGGAAATCTTCACGATATCCAAGGTGTTCAGAAAGTATCGGATCCGAAAGCGTATTATGGACGGATGAAGGAGGCCTCGGTGGGCAAAGACACCATGACCGGGCATTGGGAATTAATGGGTCTTTATATCGACAAGCCTTTCATCACTTTCACCGAAACAGGTTTCCCAAAAGAACTTTTGGATGAACTTAGCAGCCGTACAGGCTATGGGATTATTGGGAACAAAGCTGCAAGTGGTACGGCGATTTTGGATGAGCTTGGGGAAGAACATATGGAGAGCAACGACATGATTGTCTATACATCAGCAGACTCAGTTTTACAAATCGCAGCTCATGAGGAAACCTTTGGACTTGATGAACTTTATCGAGCATGTGAGATTGCAAGGGAAATTACGATGCGTGATGAGTGGAAAGTGGGGCGTGTTATAGCTCGACCATTTATTGGTGAAGGGAAGGGACGTTTTGAAAGAACGGCCAACCGTCATGATTATGCTCTCAAACCATTTGGAAAAACGACCTTAGACTTTTTAGAAGAAGCGGGTAAAGATGTGATCAGCGTTGGGAAAATCGTCGATATTTTTGATGGTGAAGGCATTACAGAATCCTATCGTACTACAAGCAATCACCACGGCATGGAAGAAACGATTCGCCTAACGAAAGACAAAGACTTCCATGGCTTGCTCTTTACAAATCTTGTTGATTTTGATGCGAAATACGGTCATCGTAGAAATCCTGAAGGCTATGCTGCTGCTTTGGAGGAGTTTGATGAGCAGTTAGCGACGCTGCTTGAGGTGATGAGGGAAGATGATCTTCTTGTGATTACAGCAGATCATGGCAATGACCCAACCCATCATGGAACGGACCATACGCGTGAAGAAGTTCCTGTTATCTATTATTCACCAGGATTTGAAGGTTCGGGATCCTTGCCAAAAAGTGAAACATTTGCTGACTTAGGAGCAACAATCTCCGATAACTTTGATGTAGAACAAACGGAAAATGGTCAATCTGTTTTATCGCAATTAAAATAAAAAATCTGTACTGATACGAACCCTAAGACTTGCTCATAGGGTTCGTTTTTTATGAACATTGCTAAAGAAACGAAGCTTCCAGTGAGCTCTTTTCGACACGATGCCTAAAGATCTTTGAAATAACATATTCCTCCAGGAAATTTAAGATACACTTTACTTAAAGCGAGAAAGAAAAAAGTAAAATGAGGGCAAAATGAAAAGGACTGAGTCTCTAGAATACAGAACTCAGTCCTTTTGCCTTAATGAAAGCAGAAACTTAATCGTTTCACTCTATATTATGCAGCTGTTTTTTATAAAAAAGACCAGAAAACTTTTTCCAAATCTTCCTTTTTGATTTCGCTATTTTGTTCCACATATAAAATGCTGTCTTTTGGTAAGAAAATACGTTTTTGAGAATGAGCTATTTCAAGATAGTTTTCCTTGTTTCGAACAGCATCAATCAAAAAGTCATAAATCTCCGAATCTGTTTTCTTTTCCAGGCTGTGACCATTGATATAGTAGCTTTGGTCGACTTGCAATGTATGGGCTTGATCAGAGTGCAAGTATAATTTAACCATATGCATTCTCCTTTTCACCATTATAGCACTCTTTGTGCCTGTTCGTAAAAAGTGAATGCTTAAGTTTGTCTTAGAGATACTTCAAGTATGCCTCATAGCCTTCTTCGATCATTTTATCTTTGGGTATAAAACGAAGGGCAGCAGAATTAATGCAATAGCGTAAACCACCTTGGTCAAGCGGTCCATCACTGAAGACATGACCAAGATGTGAATCGGCTTGTGGGCTTCGTACTTCTGTTCGAATCTGGCACATGCTGTCATCCATCACTTCTTTTAATTCGGGAATGCTGTGGGTAAATGAAGGCCATCCACAGGCGGCGTCATATTTATGTTTAGATGAAAAGAGTGCTTCACCGCTTACGATATCGACATAAATCCCTTCTTCATAAAAATCGTCAAATTTACCAGAAAAGGGTTTTTCGGTACCGTTTTCTTGTGTGACATGATAAGAGATTGGGCTCAAATGCTTTTTCTTTTCTTCCATAAAATCCCTCCTAAGTTAATTATAGAGGGGATGATTTAAATTATCTATGAAAATGAAATTAAAAACATTGTAAAAGCTTCGAATAAGTTATAATATGTGCTTGGACTCAAAGAGGTGAGCGCATTGCTAGAAAAAAACAATTTTAAAATAAGTCACATGCAGGAACAAGTATTGATGGAAGAAGACAGTGCAAACATCAAAGCTCTCGAAGAATTTTTTGCGGAAGACCCGCAGTTAGAAGGCGTGGAAATAAAACCATCGCTTCCCTTTGCTTTTGAAATTTATTATTTGCCCATTGGTTTTGACCTGAGCAATTTACCAATTCCTCAAAGATCGGGCTATCGTTTTCTGTATTGGAGTGAAGCCAATGTATGCAGAGAAGAAGCTATAAATAAAGTAAAAGATCAGTATCGTGCAATCAAACCATGTTGGCAGAAATTGATATACTTAGACGCTTGTGATATATCGATTTCTTTGGAAGAAATGAAAAACCTCGATGAAAAAACTCTCGTTACTTTAACACAAGCTAAGATTGTGAATGTAGGCAGCCAAAAGAAGTATGATCAAATTGAGATTGTAGATTTTGACTGGCCCAACAAGTCCGGCTCTTATGATCTTGTTTTAGGTATTCAAGATACTGACATATATTTTACAGTCCAAGTTGAGATAAAGGACTTTTAAAAAAATAGGGAAAGTAGGCTACGTAAAATGAAGCAAATCTTCTCATCTTTGACGATGATAAAGATCACTTCATTTCGTAGCCTGCTTTTTTATTAAGCGCTCATATACATAAAACAGAAAGTGATAGAGTCTCGGTATTGTAAATGCAGTCCTTTTGTAGTCTTTTTTGAAATCTAGACATTAAAAAAGCCAATGTTAAGTGGCGTTAATGACATGATGGCAGGGGTACC
>JASLJD010000003.1 GCA_030152625.1 Erysipelothrix sp. | reverse complement strand
GGATTTCTTTGTTTACAGTAATTTTTCAGATGAGAAGATTTCAGTCGATAATCCGGTATCGATAAATAATCTGTTAAATTTTGTTTACGATGTTTCAGATGTGAAAGTAGATGCCTATTTGCAACTCATTTATGAAACAAGAGAAAAAATACTGGGAGGGCTTGATGATATGTACCTGCTTGATACCGGCGAAAAAATGCGATATGAAGAGCTCCCTTTGGAGTATCAAAAACTGTTAGATGATTATTATCTGATTCAATATGATATAATCGAAGGTGATATGCATACGATAAACTTTTTATATGAGAATAGGTGAGAAGAATGAAAGCAATTTTGATTTACAATCCTAAATCGGGTGTGAAAAAGCGCGATGAGTATGGTCGCATTCTTCAATATCTTCAAAAGGCCTCGATTGATTATGATTTACACGAAACACTGCCTGATTTTGGGCCCTATGAAATTTTAGGGATGTTGAAAGAACAAAAGGCAGACTATGATGTCATCATAGCCAGTGGCGGTGATGGTACAATTAGTCACACGGTCCATGGCATGCATTGTCATGACTTTGATTGTCCTCTTCTCATTTTACCAACCGGCACAACCAATGAAATCGCTCAGAATTTAAAAATAGATGAGCTAGAACTTGAGGAGATCTTAGGTCGTCTTCATCCGATGAAGACAAAGAAATTTGATTATGGCCAAGTCGACGAACAGCAGACCTTTGTTTACGCTTTAACCTTTGGTAATTTTACAGAGGTAACTTATCGGACTCCCCAAAAAATGAAAAACTGGTTGGGTTATCGGGCCTATATCCTCTATGGCTTGGTGAGTTTCCGAAAAATACACAGCTACCATATTGCTGTGAAAACATCGGATCTAAACTTTTCAGGTGAATATGTTTTTGGATCGATCAGTAATTCCAAATCAATGGGGAATATTTTCCATTTCGACCCCGATTCTTATGCTTTGGATGATGGCGAGTTTGAGGTCCTCTTCATCAAAAAACCTCGAAGTGTCAAAGATCTTCGTTTGATTCTTCAAGGCATGCTTCACAATGATTACAGTGGTAAAATGTTTGTTACCTTCAAAAGCAAAGAACTTTGTATCCGATCCTCTAAACCGATTGCCTGGAATATTGATGGTGAATACGGTGGCGATAAAAAAACAATCCGCATTAAAAATCGACATCGTGGTATTGAACTTGTTATTTAAAGAAAAGCGTATGCTTTTCTTTTTATTTAGAAAGGAAGATTTATATGTTATTCGATTTATGTCAATATATTTTCGAACAGGAAAAGGTTCAGAAAAAAGATCTTAAAGAGTTTGGACATCGCGGTGTTCAAAAAGCCTTAGATCTTGCGCTTATTGAAAAAGAAAATAAAGATTATTTTTTAACAGAAAAGGGAATACAGTGGTTAAAAGCATATCGTGTTGAAAATGCCATCATTTTAGCTTCAGGATAGGGTTCTCGTTTTATCCCATTCACCTACGACACACCACACGGTCTTTTAGAAGTCCGGGGTGAACCGTTGGTTGAAAGACAAATTAAACAATTAAAAAAAGTTGGCATCCACGATATCACAGTGGTTGTTGGCTACTATGCGGAACAATTTGATTATTTAAAAGATCTTTACAATGTTGAATTAGTTTATAATCCCAATTTCAAAGATGATTTTGATATCAGTAGTTTATCCTTGGTATCCGATCAACTTGCACGGACCTATGTTTTAACGGCTGATCTTTATATTGGAGATTGGGTTTTAAAACAGCATGCTTACCGTTCTTGGTATGGTGCTTTACGGCACAGTGTTTTATTAAATGGTCACTATCCAGTTTTACAGGAAGATGGTCGTTTTATATCCGTTGAAAAAAGACTCCCTAATCATCAGTGGATTTTGAAGGGACCACTCTTTTTCGATCGAAAGACTTCTGATCATGCTCGTAAGATTCTTGAAGACTCTAAGCATTTTGCCTTCCATGAGTTTTTCAACCGGCTGTTAAAAGAAAGCACCATTCAGCTGAAAGATCTCAAAGCCCACGATGTTTATCGATTGGATACGATTGAATCTTTACGAGCTTTCGACAGAACCTATTTAGGTCTAGGGAAGCATGAGACCTTGGATGTGATTGCGCATGAATTCAAGGTTAAGCCGGATGAAATCTTTGATATTCGCCCAATGGAAAAAGGAATGACAAATCGTTCCTTCCTCTTTAGTATTAATGATCGGCGTTATGTCTTCAGAGTACCAGGAAGAGGAACCAGTGAACTCATCAGTCGAAGTGAAGAAGCTGAAGTTTATCGTCAAATTGATGCCTTAGATATTGCGGATGAAATTATTTACATCAATCCGATTAAAGGTTATAAAATTACTCGTTATTATGATGGTGTTGAAATGCTTGATGACGAAGATATTGAAGAAGTGAAAAAAGCTGTCTTGATCTTACAAGATCTTCACAAAGCGAAAATTCAAGTAGATCATGCCTTTGACTTGGAAACAGAAATTCGTTCCTATTTACGTATTTGTGATCAAGAAAATGTTGATTATTATGAGGGGCATGATGAAGTTTTAGTTAAGGTTAAAAAACTTTTAAAATACAGTCAAGAACACGCCAACGAATTACGTCTTTGCCATATTGATTCAGTCAAAGATAATTTCTTGGTTCTCAAAGATGGCAGTATTCGTTTGATTGACTGGGAATATGCGGGCATGGCTGATCCCTATCTTGATATCGCGATGTTTGCCATCTACAGTTATTATAATCGTGATGAGTTAGACTTATTGTTTGAACTCTATCTTGAACGTGAAGCAAATACCCGAGACAAAGCTTTACTTTATGCTTATGTTGCACTTGCGGGATTCTTGTGGAGTTTATGGACACAATACAAAGAGAACTTTGGCGAATATTATGGTGAATACGGACCAAAACAATTTGAATACGCACAAGAGTATAGCGATATCGCACTAAAATATTTTGAGGAGTTATGATTTATTTGAAACAATATCGAAACGCCTTATTATCAGGTCTTTTTTGGGGCTTGGGAACAGTTGTCTTGAGTGTTGCACTCAGCGCCATGCCCAATGTGCCTCATTTGACATGGCTTTCTACATTTTTACATGACAGTTTTTCTTTTGTTTTTCTTTTAATTCTCTTTTTATTTCGAAAACAAATCCGTGATTTTTTCCGTGTTTTAAAATCAAAATCGGGACTCAGTATTGCCCTTGCTGCGATCTTGGGTGGTCCGATTGGTATGGGGGCTTATCTTTTTGCCCTATCAAAAATGAATCCTGCTTTAACAGCAGCAATTTCATCGGTTTATCCAGCAGTGGGTGCTTTTCTATCCTACCTATTTTTAAAAGAAGAGATCAGTAAAGAACAGGTGATTGGTCTTTCAATCTCGATCTTGGCTATTATGGCGATGAGTGTTGCAGGGGCGAATATGGAAGGCTTTTCCTTTATCGGTCTTTTTGCAGTTCTAATAACTGTCTTAGCTTGGGGAAGTGAAGCGGTGATTGTTGCTGCGAGTTTGAAGGAAGATGTTTCCTCAGACCTTGCTTTGGGTGTTCGGCAATTCACCTCAATGTTAGTCTATGCGCTTTTCATCGTACCCCGAATCGGTTATGAGCACTTGAGCCCTCTTTTGAGCAGTAAGACTGCCTTGTTTTTATTGATACTGGCTGCTTTAAGCGCTACCGCCTCTTATCTTTTTTATTATCGTGGTATTGCGGAAGTGGGGCCAAGCAAAGCAATGGCTTTAAATATTACCTATCCCGCTTGGGCATTTCTCTTTCAAATAATCTTTTTTGGAATTTTTTCTTGGCAAGAATTAATTTTTGTCTTACTTTTACTTTTTGGTGCATTCTATGGGATGAAGGAAAGCAAATAAAGTCAAAAAGGGGAGTTTATCCCCTTTTTTTATGTTAAAATAGAACAGAAAGGTGGATGATTTATGCAAGCGATTGTTACGGTAGTTGGGAAAGATCAAGTAGGGATCATCGCCGAAGTCTCGGCACTCTTAGCTGAAAACAATGTGAATATCGTGGATATTAGCCAAAGTCTTGTCCAAGACTATTTTAATATGTTTATGGTTGTCGATTTGAAGCAAACAAAGGAATCTTTTAAAAGCATGAAAGAAAAATTCCAAGTCCTTTCTGAAAAACTTGGTATTGAGATTAACTTTCAAAGAACAGAAGTTTTTGAAACAATGCATCGAATAGCAGGTGCTCAGAATGATTAAAAGTTATGAAGCCTTAGAATTGCAAGAAATGGTGCAAGACCACCACTTTGATGTTCGAACCTTAACAATGGGGATCAGTCTGATGGATTGTGCAGATGAAAACATCGATCGTTTTAATGAGAAAATTTATCAAAAGATTAGTCACTATGCTAAAGACTTAATCAAAGTAGCGGAAGATTTAGAACTTGAATACGGCATTCCTATTGTTAATAAGCGGATTGCAATTACTCCGATTGCAGTTGCGGCGGCAGCTTGTAAGACTGATTCCTATGTATCGATTGCGCATACACTTGACCGAGCAGCGAAAGAATTAGGCGTCGATTTTATTGGAGGATTTTCAAGCTTGGCTTCCAAGGGTTTGAGTGAATCCGATTATATTCTACTGGAGTCATTACCTCAAGCACTTTCAGAAACAGATCATGTCTGTGGCTCGATCAATATGGGCTCAACACGTGATGGCTTAAACATGGATGCCCTTGAATTAACTTCCAAAGCAATCATTAAAATGGCGGAAGCCAGTAAAGATGAAAACAGTATTGCCGCTGCGAAATTTGTCGCTTTTTGCAATGCTGTTGATGATAATCCTTTCATGGCTGGAGCCTATCATGGCCTCAGCAACAAAGATGTCACTTTAAGTGTCGGCGTGAGCGGTCCGGGAGTTGTTCGTTCAATTTTAGAAAAAGAAACTGCATCTGATTTTTCAGAGCTTTCAAATAAAATTCAAGAAGCGGCTTTTAAGATTACACGCATTGGCCAGTTTATCGGTCAAGAGGCAGCACGTCGTCTTTCTGTTGATTTTGGTATCATTGATTTATCTCTTGCACCGACACCCAAAGTAGGGGATAGTATTGCTGAGATTTTCGAAGTGATGGGCTTGGAACGGGCTGGAGCTCCGGGTACGACCCTCGCCTTAGCAATGCTCAATGATGCTGTTAAAAAAGGTGGTTTGATGGCCTCCACTCATGTTGGCGGGCTCAGTGGTGCTTTTATTCCCGTGAGTGAAGACCAAGGCATGATTCATGCCGTTGAAGAAGGTGCCTTGAATTTGGAAAAACTCGAGGCGATGACAGCTGTTTGTTCGGTTGGTCTTGATATGATTGCCGTGCCTGGTGATATCTCTTGGCAAACGTTGGCTGGTATGATGGCCGACGAGGCAGCCATTGGAATGATCAATAATAAAACAACAGCAAGTCGAATTATTCCAGTCATTGGAAAAAATGTAGGTGAGTATGTTGAGTTTGGTGGTTTACTCGGTTATGCTCCCATTATGCCGGTGAATCGATTTGACAATCACCAATTTGTTAGCAGGAAGGGCCATGTTCCTGCACCGGTACACAGTTTTAAAAATTAGGAGAGATAGAAAATGGATTTTATGCAATATAATCATATCGACGTGCTAGAAACCGATACAGGTTATGCGAAAGCGAAAGTCGATTTGGAAGCTTATCACCTTAATTATTATGGTTACGTCCATGGTGGGCTTTATTATACGATGGCCGATTCCATTGCGGGGGCTGTAACCCACCGTTATGAGGGGGATTATGTTACCTTGAACGGTAATATTCAGTATATGAATGCAGTCAAATCCGGACAAATTATCGGCGTAGGTAAAACACTTCAAAAGACACGAAAGACGGTAGTTGTTGAAGTGGATTTATTTGATGAGCACGATCGTCATCTTGTTCGAGCGATGTTTACGATGTATCGTGTGAAGTAAGGAGGCAGACATGCGAGTTATTTTTCATCTTAATGAAATCAACCGTTTTGCGCACACAAAGGCCAATCTCTTAAATTTACAAAAGTTTGAATTAGAAGAAACAATTGTATTAATCAATGGAGAGGCAGTTCAAATTCTTTGTGATCGGGAAGATGAATTAATTGCATTGACGAAAGCTGGTTCAAACGTTTTCTTGTGTCAAAATTCACTCAAAGCCTATGAAATAGCGCCTGAATCACTTTCACCGAGCTTGAAAGTTGTCTCATCAGGGGTTTATACTTTGATTGAGTACCAAGAAAAAGGCTATGCTTATATTAAGCCATAATATAGAAAAAGCATTCTCATTTTGAGAGTGCTTTTTGCTATGTTCTTTCGTCATTTATGAAAAAACGTTATAATAAAAGTAAGAAATTTTTCAATTCCTTTGTATAGAGAAAGTGGGTCATGTATGTTACTGGTTATGATTCTTTTTATTTTTTTATTTTCACTGACAAACACATCTGTAATTGCAAGTGACTATCAAACTTTGATGGTTCAGAAAATGAATGCTGAGCGACAACGTTTGGGTAAAAGTCAAATTGTGCTCGATTCTGGTTTGTCTAATTTGGCTGCAGTGCGTTCAAAAGAGATTGCGATAAGCTTTTCACATCAAATACCCAATAACAGT
>JASLJD010000143.1 GCA_030152625.1 Erysipelothrix sp. | reverse complement strand
TTCCATGGTTTTAAAAATGAATCAGGATTCATTTCCATCAGTTTTCATCCTATCGATCAAGACCTTATCATTGAAATCATGGATAATGGACAGGGCATTGATAAAGAAAAACTTCTGCAAATCCAAGAGCAAATGGAAAGTGAACATCCACAAAATCACATCGGTATTGTCAATGTTCATAAGCGAATTCAATTACGCTATGGTCCTGAATATGGCGTCAAGATTACCTCAGAACCTGGTATCGGAACGATTGTGAAAATAAATCTTCCGCTTACTTAACAGCACCCAGCATACCCTGTACAAATTGTTTTTGCATGAGGAAAAAGAGGAGAGCTGTGGGAATTGTGGAAATAACAATAGCGAGCATGATCATGCCGTAATCGGGTGTATAGGAAGCACCCATCGCTGAAATAATCATGGGTAAGGTCCGTTTATCCGAGCTTTGTAAAGCAACCAAAGGCCAAAGATAATTGTTCCAGCTGGTCATAAAGGTTGTGATGGCAGCAGCCGCATAAACATTTTTCATGTTTGGAAAATAAATCTTTCTAAAGATTTGAAATTCACTTAAGCCATCAATCCGAGCGGCCTCCATGATTTCTTTGGGGAAAAGTTTAGAATTTTGTCGAAAAAAGAAAATCAAAAAGGCGGTTGCTACAGAAGGAATGATCACAGCGAAATAAGAATTCAAACCTAAGAATGAAAAATATGTCCCTGACAATTTAGAAAACATTCGAAAAAGAGGGATCATCAAGGCTGCAAAGGGAACCATCATTGAAAGAAGAATCAGATCAAAGACACGGTTTCTCGATCGGCTCTCATACATTTCAAAACCGTATCCAGCCATCGAGGAAATAAGCAGTGCTAAAACGGTCGTGAGAACCGCAATCAAAATCGAGTTTTTGAAAGCTGAGAAAAAGCCCAGATCACTTTGGACAAGATTTTGGAAGTTATGAGCTAATTCGCTTCCGATGGTTAATTTACCTGTTAAAACATCAACACTGCTGTTGGTCATACCTATCAGCATCCATATAAAAGGGAAAACAGAGATGAATGCTAAAACACTTAAAAAAAGATATTTGAATGTTTGACTAAGATAATATTTTTTAGACTTCATCTGAACCCTCTCCCATCTTCAATTGTAGAAATGATAAGATAACAATTGCAAAGACAATCACAAAAGATACTGCCGTTGCATAGCCAAAATTGGGTGTAAATTTATAACTTAAATTGTAAATATAATGTGAAAGTGTTGTTGTTGCATTCGCTGGTCCGCCACCTGTAATATTGACAACCTCATCAAAGAGTTGCAAAGTTCCAATTGTCGATGTGACTGAGGTAAAGAGGATAATCGGCTTTAATAAAGGTACCGTGATTGTAAAGAATTGTCGAAACTTTGATGCGCCATCAATGCTGGCTGCTTCATAGATTTCAGGATCGATATTCTGGAGTCCTGATAAGAAAAAGATCATGTTATAACCAGTCCATCGCCAAGTTAGAGCAATAACAATGAGTATTTTGGCCCAAAAAGGATGGGTAATCCAATGGATCGGTTCTTTCATAATCCCTATAAACATGAAAAACTTATTTACTAATCCTGTTTCAGAGAAAAGACTTCGCATAATAATTGAATAAGATACCAATGAGGTAATAGCTGGAAGAAAAATAGCTGTTCTAAAAAAGCCTTTGGCTTTTAAAGTTTTATCATTCAGCAAGACCGCAATGATCATGGCTAAAAAAACCATGATTGGAACTTGTAAAACTAAATAGAAAAGAGTGTTTTTTGCCGCTTTCCTAAAAGTCGCATCATGAAACATCTTTCGATAATTATCGAAACCAACAAAAGATAAATTGGCTGCGGGTCCAGATTTTAGTGAGGTCATAAATGCTTGAATCATCGGAATAAAAACAAAAAGTGCTATGAGTCCAATACTCAAAGAAATATAAATCCATCCGTATAGATTCCGCTTCTCCTCCATTGTTTTGTGACTAAACATCTTAAAACTCCTTTCAAAGAAAAGACCAAGAAATTTGTTCTTGGTCTTTTTCTGTTTGCAATTACTGAACCACAGAACCCTCTGCTTCCGATTGTGCTTCTTCTAAGACCGTGTCTAAATCTTTATCACCGTTGATGTAATCCATGAGATGTGTGGCTGTAATTTCTTCAATCAAATAAGTATTGTATCCATAGTTAACTCCCGGAATTTCTGATGTCCATTCTGAGAATTTTTTCATCACCAATTGATTACTAAAGAATGGATCTTCTTTTTTGTAATTTTCTGTTTCAATCGCTTCCGTAAGAGTTGAAACAAGATTGATTTCCTCAGCTAAGTCACTCATTAAATCAAGGTTGCTAGCAAAAGTTTGTGATAAGAAATCTAAGGACTCTTCCTTACCGGCAACATCATTAAGAACATACCAACTCGAGCCACCAATATTAGAGCGGTTGACCGAGGCTTCTGTATTGCCCATCTTAGGAACTGGCGCAACGCCCCATTGACCGGATTGTTCTTCAGCGTTCTTAATGGAACTAGCAATCCATGCTCCAGTTGTTACACTCGCTACATCTCCATTATTCAAAGCGCCCACAAATTCATCCCAAGTCGATGTTGTTTTCGTAATGCCTGCATCAACGAAAGATTTGTAAATCTCAATAGCATTTTTCAATGTTTCATTCCCTGCTAAGGTTACATTTTCTTCTTCATCGACATACCAAGCACCAGCTGACTGCATCATGATACGAATTTGGCCAATATCACTTGGATCAAGGGTCATAAGATGAACTCCTGTAACTTCGTATACTTTCTTACCGATTTCTAAAAATTCTTCCCATGTAATATCTTCCAGGTCTTCTTGTGTGAAGCCGGCTTCTTCAAATAAATCAGTACGGTAAAACAGAGCGACAACCCCACTATCGAATGGAACACCGTAATTAACACCATCTTTTTGTGTTACCGCTAATTTATAAGATGAAAATTTTTCATCATCAATAATTTCATCAAGTTCTGCAAAAGCTTCTGGATAGGATTGTAGATATCCTTGAATTTTGTAGTCCTCTACTAAGACAATATTAGGTAATCCTTCCGTCGAGTTTGATGAAAGGGATGTATTGAGTTTTTGCACAATGTCATCTTGTGCCATTGTAACAATTTCTACATCATAATCACCTTCATACATTTCTTTTGCTTTTTTGGCA
>JASLJD010000046.1 GCA_030152625.1 Erysipelothrix sp. | reverse complement strand
AGAAGATGAAAGTCACGGTAGTAGTGAGCGTTAACATTAAGACGAATTAGCTTTTGATACAAGTCTTCACAAACCACGCCCGATCCACCAAGACCAACCAAATAGACTGTTCGTGCTTCCTTTAATTCTTGACTAACTTCTTCTAAAACACTGAGGTCTATGAGGCGATAGGTGTTTTTGAAGGTCTGAATATTCTCAACTTCACTTTTTTTCACAACCATTTTTAGACTATCCGATTTTTTAATTAAGCTATCGAAATCACTTTCTTCTTCCAAGTCTTCAGCCTTCGCAAGTTCGAGTTTGAGCTCTGTAAAGCCACTGTAACCAATTTTTTTGGAAAAACGAATAATCGCTGCAGCGGAACTTGCAACTTCTTCTGCGAGTTCCTGAGCTGACATACGAATAACGTCTTCTTTGTTTTTCAAGATATAGTCTGCAATCTTATCTTCAGTTTCAGTATAACTCCCCTTATTTTCTTTGATGCGATATAAACTACTCACATTCCTTAACCTCCTTTTCTAATAAACTTCGATCATAGGCTTTGAAGAACGGATAGTAAATGAGAAAAGATAAAACAATCAATATTGTCGAAAAGAAAACAGCCTTAATCGATCCAAGTGATGAGAAAAATACGCCAATCGGAATGGGTAAAACCCAGGGTGAAGGAATCACCAAATTAGGAATCCAATTCATACTGATCGCATAATAAGCAATCGACATGGTAATGATTGGTGACAAGAAAAAAGGCCATTTGAAATAAGGATTATCGACAATGGGCGTCCCAAAAATAACATTTTCATTGATGTTATGAATACTTGGATTAAACACATCTTCACCGAGTTGTTTCAATTCTTTGCTTTGAGCAAAATAGCGCATAGCTATCGCAAGACCCAATGTTCCACCCGATCCACCTAACCATACAAACTGTGATATGAAAGCCTCCGTGCTAATATAGGCTGGAACTTCACCCATCATGACCGCTTGCCCGTTGTAAAGAAGCATTGAAAACCAAAAAGGTCGCATCACATTCGCAACCACCGCAACCCCATGTAAACCTTTATACCAAAAATAAAGCGTGATCATTAAAACAATGAATAGAACCGGAAAGCGGCTAAGAAGATAAAGGATTTTAAAATGTAAAGTGATTAATGCTGGAAAAATTTTCATATAAATCCCAAAGGGAATGAGCACAAGTAAAATAAGAGCGATGATCGGTAGGGTTTGATTATAGAAATTATCAACCGCTAGGGGTCTGTTTTGGTTCTTAACTTGACATTTTTGTGCAACTTTAGCCAACCAAGATAGCCCCCAGGCAAGCCATAAGCTGAAAAAAGGAAAAAGAGAGAAAAATTGCATTTGATTTAAAAATGGTAAGGCAAAAACCAAAACAAGATAAGATGAAAAATGAAGCAAATGCTCTGATATTTCATCATCGAACATAGCCTTAATCACATTTCGTGATAATAGAACCGATAAATATAAAAGAGAAACAATGTATGCAAGGTAGACAAAAAAGTTGACTGTCTCCGGAATCGTAAAATATTTCTCCGTTAAAGTGAATGTAAAAATAATAAAAGCGATGCCAAGTTGGTAAAATCCGCTTTGGTTCACGGCATTTTTAATGGCGTTTAATGACTTGCTTGTTTGCAAGCTGGTGATGATTTTTTGCATAATATCCTACTTTCTAACACATCCTATTATAACGTGCTTTCATTAAAAAAAGAAGCAGCTCTTCCTTCTTTTAGATACGAACGAATTGAACTTTCGTGTCACGATCAATGTAGTCTATCAAGCCAAGAAAATCTGGATGAATAAAACCTAAAACATTGGAACGTGGACTGAAATGAGCTTCGATCTTATTGATATAAATTTCTCCACTGTAACGTCCGGCAAGTTTGTTTTCCATGGTGATGCTACCATAGTGTTGTTGATTGTTTTTATGGACTGGAATATCGGCCGTACGCTCTGCAAGGAGACGTACCATCGATTCAGATAAGTCACGTCGTACATTGAAACTTTTGTCATACATGTGCTCATACTCTTTTTCGAAGTGAGCAGGAATGTGCATGGTACGATCTTTCATATACGCTTCAATCCATTCCAATGTGTGGTATTCTGCTTCACTGTCGCCGATTAAAATATCATGAATACCGTATTCATGAATCAGCTCAACAGCCGCAACGTAAGGATGCATCATACGATGTTTTTCTAAAGTTGGTAAGCCTTCATAGAGTGGAAAACGCTTGAGTTTGTCACCGACAACAAAAGCCATCGTTTTAATATTCATTTCTTCAAAAGTTTTGTTATGTTTTTCAAAAGATGATACAGGTAAGCCCGTTCCTGTCTTAGGATAAAAGTTGTGAAGAACTGAAATCTTTTCTAAATCAACCCCAGCTTCTTTTGCTTTAACTAAATCATCTTTGTTCACAACACTTGCATTTAAAATCAATTCAAAGTCTTCTTGTAACTTTTTGACAAGCTCATAGTCTTCAAAACCATAATCTAAACGAAGTGCCTTGAAACCCATCTCTTTGAGTGCTTGATAGTCACCTTCTTTAACACCGAGTTTCTCAAATGTTTTAGGTGAAATATCCGGCACCAAAGCAAGATTATATTCTTGAATTTTTTCAAGAAACTCCGGAAGCCTTTGATCTAAATCGGAAAGATCCTCCTCAGGAATATGGAGCGAAGTAAAAAGATACTTCGCTCCAAGTTCTGAGGCTCTCTTTAAATACTCATAGTCTAGATCTTTAAAGTAAGTAGAGATGCCTAACATATTTTATTCCGCTGCTTCCTTTGCTGCTGCCATTTCTTCAAGGTCTTGTTTCTCCATTGTTTTTACGAATGGGTAGAATGTTAAGAACATGAAGACCCAACCAACTAAGACAAAGAGTACTGCTGCAAAGCTTCCGTTTGTAGCTAAGTATGTCTTAATTGGTGCTGGTGTAATCCAAGAAACCATGAGATATGGTACTGGGATCAAGCCAATCTTAACAAGAATAATTGAGGCAATTGCTAAGATAACATAGCTGAAGATAAATGGAATCATCATCAATGGGTTAAGCATGATTGGAAGACCGAAAATAAGTGGTTCACCAATGTTGAAAAGTGCTGCTGCCATTGAAAGTCCACCGAGTCCTTTGAGACGTGGTGATTTTGAAAGTAATAATGCAAGTGATAATGGGAAGAGTCCTGTCCAAATGTAGTTATCCATAAAGACGGATGTAAATGTATATTCAAGTGGTTGACCTGCTGTAGCAAGTTCCAAGTTAACATTTGACATATGACCCCAAATGGTTCCACCCACTGAGTTAACAATATTACTTCCATGAATACCCACTGACCATAGAATACGGTTTAAGAATGTTGCAAGAATAACAACTGCTGGTGTGTCACCAACTGCAACAAGTGGACGGAAGACGCCTGCGATAACTTCTGGCACGTTTACTTTTGCAACGTGTCCAATGAGCCACCACATAGTAATGATAATTGCACTTGGAATAAGTGATGTAAATGCTTGGGATACCATTGGTGGAACACCTTCTGGCATCTTAATAACAATATTACGGTTAACAAAGAAACGATATAATTCAACGGTAATAATCGCAACAATCAGTGCTGAGAAGACACCAAGTGCCCCAAGATATGTTGTTGGAATACCTGTGAATGAACCTGGGTCAGCTTGCCCCTCCACAATTGTTTGTACCGTTTGTGCTGGATTCAAGAGTAAAAATGAAGCAACAGCTAAGATCATAGGTTGTACAATGTCGTGATTTTCCCCTTCACGTTTATTGTAGAACTCAACCAAACCATAAGATGTTGTGATCACTGTGTAAAGCGCTAAGAACGCTGTACCGACTCCTGATGCTGCTGCGATCGTCCAACGGAAATCTCCTAAGAAGTTTAACCAACCTTCTACAGGAAAGGATGCAACAAGCAAGAACAATGAACCAATAACAAGTAAACTCATAATCCCTAACCCAGTACGTTGCATAACTTGAACATACTTAAGTTGGGAGAACTTAATTAACGGAGGAGCTAATTTTTCCTCAACAAATTGCGTTAATCTATCCATATTTTCTTTTCCCCTTTCTGCACTGTTAGTGCTTTCATTAATAGAATACCCTATTCGGAAATAAATTTCAAGCCTTTATGCTCATTTTCAAAATAATATTTCAATACCACTTAAAAAAAGATTGTTGAACCTTAAAAACTTTGCTACAATGTTGATAGATTATTTTAGAAAGGAAGGCAAAAATGATTATTGTAAACAGTGCTATTATGCAAGATAAAATCATTGATATTTTAGAAGCAAGTGAGGAAGCTTCTTTCAAGTTTGTTAAGAAAGATGGTATCCGTATTTATTTTGAAAGTGATATGGAAGATCGTGAAGCAGCCGCAAAAATCGCCAAGGCTGAAATTAAAAAAGATCCAATTGGCGGAACCTTGCTCTTCTCTGTCAAAACAGAAGAGTACATCTAATAATAAAGAAAGGACACATCTGAGATGTGTCCTTTTTATTTTATTGATTGGAAATGGTTTGATGTTTTTCCATTTGATGAATTAAATCCGAAACATAATTAACACTCTCAAGATCGGGTTCCATCACATACAAATTCCAACCTGGCATAGAGTAGGTATTTGTAGAATATGAGCCCCATCCTTTAAGCTGAACCTGTTGAATATCCCATGATGGATTTTTATCAAGTTGCATCTTCACGAGCTTCTTCAAATCTTTTTCGGGCAAACTGGTTTCAAAACTACCCGATACAGATGAAAGAATGGATGTGTAGTTTGTAAGAATAGCTGGTGAAAGCGCCTTATTAATCATCCCTTTAACGAGTTCTTGTTGATGGCGAACGCGGTCATTATCTCCGTTTGGTAAGTTTTTACGCTCACGAACAAATGTTAGGGCCTTTTTACCATCGACATAATTCATCCCTTTATGGAAACTTGTTCCATTAAAAGCTGTGAAATCATAGTATGAATAGACCTCAACCCCGCCTAAAGAATCGACAATGCTTTCAACCGATGAAAAATTAACGCGAATGTAATAATCAATATCAATATCGAGTAGATTTTCAAGTGTTCTCACCGATTCACCCACACCGTAAATACCTGCATGTGTTAATTTATCGTATGCACCAAAACTCGCTAACTTAACATGATAATCACGAGGAATACTGGTCAATAGAATTTGGTGTGTCTTTGGATCAACCGTTACAATCATGTTCACATCCGAACGTGATACTGATGACACCGGGCCATACGTATCGATACCTGTTACAAAGAAACTAAAGGTCTCCCCTGTAACATTTGTATTTTTATTGATAATTTCAACTTCTTCTTCATATTTCAAGGTATGAATGACCCGAGTGTCTTCAGTGAAATCAGGGTCCACCTCATCAATAATCGAGCGATGCGCCTCGCTAAGAAGAATCACTTCTTTTTCACCATTACGAAGTGCTTCACTTAAACCTTGATAATGATCATAAGATTCTGTTTGAATAGCATAGCCTTCTTGTTCCAATTGCTTTTTAGCTTCGGAAATATTGTCTGCATCCATGGTTTCATTAACACCAAAAACAAAGTCTTTCACATCCTCAATGCTTTCATAAGGGCTTTCCTCCATGACGACCACTGAAATGAGATGTGTATCCACGGTAGCGCCGGTAACTTTTTTAAGTAGACTATCTCCTTGTATGACGCCAATGGTTCCAATTAATAATACTAAACTTAAAAGAGCACTGATAATTTTACTGATAATGTTTTTACGTGTGTTTTCTGTCGTTTTTAAAACCAATGCCAGCATCATCACTGTCAACAGCGTCAGTGTGACAAGAAAATAAACTGATTTTTTCGCTGTTAAGACATTCAACTTAAGGACAAAAAATGCTGCCAAGAGACTTGCAATCACCTGCAAGAACGCGACAGTTTTACTTCTAAATAAGAAAAAACTTTCTTTTTTCATAGCATTACTCTCCCTTGTTACCTCTTTACATTTTACACTATTTTAAATTCTTTTGTAGAAAAAAGGGATGTTTCACATATTTTTCTTCTTGCTTGAAGCCTTGCTTTCAAGATCTTTAATAGCTAAAAAGGAGGTTGCCCTCCTTTTTTATCTATCTAAAATTTAGTCGCCTTTAAGACCCTCTTCGATAATGCGGATGTTGTGCTCTAAAAACTTCTTATAAGTATCGACTTCATCCCCTTTTTGCCCAATCTCATCTGAATAAATCGCTTCTTCAAAAATTGGAATACCTGTTTCTCGAGAAACCGTCTCTAATGGACGTGGATCAACATTTGATTCCAAAAACAGGACTGGAGGTTGCAATTCACGAAGTGTATCGACAAGGTTTTTGATTTGCTCAGGGGTTCCATTTTCTTCCGTATCAATCGCCCAAACAAAAGCTTCTTTGAGCCCATAACGTGCCGTCATGTATTGAAACGCACGTTCACTGGTGACAAGAATACGGTTTTCCTCAGGGATGCTTTGAATCACATCTTCATATTTTTGATCAATTGCAGCCAGCTCTTCAAGATAAGCACTTGCATTTTCCTCATAATAATCTTTGTTCTCAGGATCGACTGTTTGTAAAGCATCTCTTAAATTTTCAGCCATCAACATACCAACTTGCGGATCAATGAAAGAGTGAGGGTTGATTTCTTCATCTTGACCATCGTCCCCACTTAAATACATCGGCTCAGCACCGTCGGTTAATTCAAAAGCAATGTTAATATCTTGATTGGTTGATTCGATCATTTTCATAAACCAACCTTCTTCGCCACCTTCAAGGTTCATACCATTATAAAGCAAGACATCAGCATCTTCTGCTGCTTTGATATCATCTGGAAGAGGTTCATACTCATGTGGGTCTTCACCTGTTGGCACAAGGTTATGAACTTCCACCTTTTCGCCACCAATTTGTCTTGCCATATCAGAAATAATCGTAAATGAACTGACCACGAGAATTTTTTCGTCACCCGCTTCAGCCTCTGGACTTTCTTTTTTAGTACATGCTGTTAATCCTAAAACAAGAACCAATAAAATAAGTAATAAATTCTTCTTTTTCATTTGACATACTCCTTTTTCTATTTTTAAGCTGTTTGCCTTCTTTTTTTAACTTGCCATACATAACCGTTTTTTGGTGCGAAAAAGAAGGCAAGTAAGAAGAAGCCAGTTGCTACTAAAACAATGACTGCTCCGGATGTTAAGTTATATTCAAAACTAAAGTATAGACCTAATACAGCCGATACCGCACCAATTAAAGATGACAAGAAAATCATATGAGACATTCGATGCGTTAATAAATAAGCTGTGGCTGCAGGTGTAATAAGCATCGCAACAACAAGAATCACACCCACAGTTTGCAATGATGCCACTGTTACAAGTGTTAGTAAAATCATCATAAAATAATGAAATAAACGCGTATTTAAGCCATAAGCTTGTGCAATGGTTGGATCGAAGGTTGTAATGAGAAACTCTTTGTAAAAAAGCACAATACAAAGTAAAACAACAATCCCAATAATCAAGGTCAACCACATATCAGAGTCACGAACGGATAAAACATTCCCAAACAAAATTTGACTGAGATCGACAGCCGTTTGTGCTTTCATTAGAAGGATAATTCCTAAAGCAAAAAAGGCTGAAAACACAATTCCAATGGATGTGTCATTTTTTATCTTACTGTTTTGTCCAATAAAACCAATACCTAATGAGGTCAGGATTCCCATGACCACAGCGCCATAAAAATAATTAATCCCTAACATATAGGATATGGCTACCCCTGGTAAGATTGCATGTGAAATCGCATCCCCCATCAAAGCCATTCCCCTTAAAATAATAAAGCTCCCAATCGCTCCTGCTAGAATACCAACCATAATCGCAGTCAGCATCGCCTTTTGCAAGAACTCATAGTTTGCAAGATCTTGCATAAATGTTAAATGGACGATCATATCGCTTCAGCTCCTTCCATTTTAAGAAATGAGAAGTCTGTATTATAAGCTTTGCTCATCATTTCCTCTTGGAAAACTTCTTCAACTGGGCCAGAACCTAATAATTCACGATTGAGAAGGATTAAATCGTCAAAATAATCTGCTACCTTACTTAAATCGTGATGGACAACAAACACCGTTTTCCCATCGTCACGAAGTTCCTTGAGAATTTCGATAATTGTTTGCTCTGAAGAAACATCGATACCAACGAAAGGTTCATCCAAAAAGAAAATATCGGCTTCTTGAGCTAAAGCGCGCGCTAGGAAGACACGCTGTTGTTGACCACCTGATAGTTGTCCAATTTGTTGATCGCGGTATTCATACATCCCAACACGCTTCAAACTCTCTGCGGCTAATCTTCTTTCTTTCTCTTTTGGTCTTCGGATTAAACCAAGTTGTGGATAAGTTCCCATCAAGACCGTATCAAAGACATTGATTGGAAAATCCCAATCAAGATCATTTCTTTGCGGAACATAAGCAATCTTTTTACGATGCTTATCGACCGTTTCACCATGAACAGTCATCGTCCCTTTGTCATGAGGAATCAAACCTAAGATTGCTTTGATCATAGTTGATTTACCTGCACCATTGGGTCCGATAATACCAATCAGACTTCCTGCTGAAAACTCAAAACTAACATCTTTTAAGACTTCATGATCATAATATGAAACATGAAGATTTTCTACTTTAATCATGCTCTCACCTTCTCTAAATAAATACGAATTAGGGATGTGTGTTACAGAAGTTAGGCACCCCTAACTAACTGCTATTATAGACTGCCCCTTTAAGATAGTCAAGCTATTTAAATAAGAAAAGTAAGGGGTGCCTAATGTGAGCGCTTACTCAATGTGGAAGCTTTAAACATTAAAAAAGAAGCGATCTCGTCGCTTCTTTTTATTTACGATCATAACCAATGACTGTCTTTGCATCTAAGACAAACAGAATACCATGACCCGGCTTATCGAAAGAAAAGCTTGTTTTCAATGTTTCGATAATTTCTGGACTTTCATCAGATGGGGAAAGAATTAGGACCACATCTTTTTCTGGTTCGATATCAAAATTAAAGATTTTTTCTTTAAGGTGTATACCACTTCCTCTTGCATGCATAATCGTTGCACCGCTCGCGCCTGCTTCTTTCGCCTTTTTGATTACATCATCACCAATACCACGATCTACAATACTGAATATAGCATCCATTTGTCCATCTTCCTCTCTTTTCTTCACAAAAGGCTTATGTTTTCTCAAGCCAATCGCTGCATAGACTGGCAAGGAGAAGGCTAAGCCGTGGTGTGCTTTGCTTAATTTTAATTTTGCTTCGACATGTTCTAAAAAACTGCTTTCTTTTTCTTCTTGAATTAAATTCAAGCAAATCTCTTTCCGATCATCATCAAGACCTAATAAGTTTAACAGCGCTGACTGCACACTGCCCTTCGCTTTGAGTACTGTTCCACCACTGATATCCATTTCATGAGCGATGTGCAATACCTCACTACCCAAATCTTCATTAACAATCGTACAAACTAAAACGTAGTCACTCATATTGCTCCTCCATTTCTGTTTCTATGCGATCTTGTTTTTTCTGATAGAAATAACCCAAAATTTGAATCGATACAATTGGCATCATCGCAATCATGGCAATAACCCCAAAACCATCCACCATAACATTGGCTGTCGGAATACTTAAAGCAGCTCCTTGAGCAAAAGCTAAGACGAAAGTTGCGGTCATCGGACCAGAAGCGACACCTCCAGAGTCAAATGCGATCCCGACAAAAAGTGCTGGGACTTTAAAAGATAAAAAGATTGCTAAAGCGAAACCAGGTAAAAGCATATGCCAAAGCTTCAGACTTGGCGTCATAATTCGAAGCATCGAAAGCATGACGGCAAAAGCAATTCCGATCGATAAAGTAATGAGAATCATCTTTCGTTTAATATGACCGGCGGTTACTTCTTCAACTTGTTCCGTTAAGACATAGACTGCCGGTTCTGCAAGAACCACAAGCATCCCTAAAAAGAAACCAACAAGGGGTAAGATCCATCTTTGTTCTTTCAGAGCTAATTCTTGACCAATGATTCGTCCAGCATCCATAAAACCTGCATTCACTGCTACCAAGAAAATCGTTAAACCAAGATAGGTATAAAGAAGGCCTTTCATGATTCGTTTGAAACGATAATCACTGAGCTTAAAACGACGACGATTGAAAATGATAAAGAGAATGGTTAAAGGAAGCAAGGACCAGAAGGCTTCTTTCATAATTGGCTTGACATGAACTAAGAAGGCCGGAAGAATCCCTTCTGGCATGATGATTTCATCCATGACAATATCTTCAGAAAAACCACTGGTGAAACGACTCAAAAGCATCACCATAAAAATCGGCCCCGCTGAAGCTAAGCCTACTAAGCCAAAACTATCCTCCTCACTGCTTTCCCCACCTTTGAGTTGCGATACTCCATAACCTAAAGCAAGGATAAAGGGGGTTGTCATCGCACCGGTTGTTGCACCCGAAGAATCTACCGCAATCGCAAGAAAGGACTCGGATACACCGATGCTTAAGATAAAGATAAACAAATAGACAAAGAAAAAATAGTGATTGAGTTTACGTGTTGACAAAATACGAAGTAAACCCAAGGAAACCATGATTCCGACACCTACTGATACAACTGCAACAATCAGCCAAGCGCTCAAGGCGCCTTGAGACACTGCTTCAACTTGCTGGGCTAAAATTTGCAGGTCTGGTTCAGCTACGGTAATCATAAAACCTAAAATAAAACCCATGACAGCAACAAATTTAGAGTTGTCGCTCCGCGCTAAACTGTTCCCCATCAAATTTCCTATGGGACCAATACCGAGCTCAGCACCAAATAAAAAAATCGCTAATCCTACAATGACAAGCGTCGCACCGAGCAAGAAGCGAATAAGAACATCCGATTCAAGGGGTACCAAGCTAAAATGGAGAATCAAAACTAAGATACTGATGGGAACAACGGAGAATGAAACCTCTTTAAACTTTTTTGTTAAAACATTCAATGTATACACCTTCCTATACTTAATACTCAAACATTATACGACATTCACGAAATCATAGGGGCTATTTCACCTAATCTTCATCTTCTTCAAAATTCATCGCTAAAATCTTGGCAAATTCTTGATGAATTTTTTGGCTGGTAATTTGAATCTTACGGGCATCTTCCTGAAAACGTTCAAGACGTTGGGAGAATTGCTCCCATCGTTCATAATAACGATTAAATTCAATCGCTAGACTTTCTAAAGTTTCTTCTATTTTTTCAGCTTCTTCATTTTGATGAATCCGTAAAGCTATCGTTTGAATCATCGATAAAGTACTGATGAGCGTACTTGGTG
>JASLJD010000144.1 GCA_030152625.1 Erysipelothrix sp. | reverse complement strand
TCCTTGTTAAATTGATAGACCATTGGCTTTCTTCCACCACTCGATTCAGCATAATGTGATTCTAAAAGCCATTTATCTTCCAAGAGATCTTTGATCAGTGCATTCGTTGTCACACTTGTCAAACCTGTTTTTTCTCGCATTTGGTTAGCAGTTAAGAAGTCTTCGTCTAAAAAAGCATTCAACAAATTTTGACGATTTGTTTCTTTGATTGTCATCTGATTAATTCTTTTTACGTTCATATTTGCCTCCACCCAAATTGTTAATCGACTTAATTAAGTGCCTTAACTAAGTTTACAAATCTATTGTATACGCTTTCATAACTTCTGTCAAATTTAAATTTGATTATAAAGGCAATTCGCTTGACATCTTTGTAAGAAAGTAAAAAAAAGAGCCGCAAGCAATAGGTAGAAGCCTACCTATTTCTAACAGCACTCTCTTGATTCATTCTTTATTTTTTGTTTGGACGACGTCTTTCATCATCGCCTGTTTCTTTCTCTGGTTTTGGTAACAAGGCCTTACGTGAAACATTGACCCGACCCAGATGATCAATCTCAATAACTTTTACTTTGACACGATCACCAATCTTTACAATATCTTCAACCTTATTAACATGACGGTGTTCTAACTTCGAAATATGAAGTAAAGCATCGGTTCCTTCAAAGAGTTCAACAAAGGCACCAAATTTTTCAATACGAACAACTTTCGCATCATAAATCTCTCCGACCTTTGCTTCACGAACAATGTTTTCAACCATTGCCTTCGCTTTATCAATCGCTGCTTGATCGGTATGATAAATCACAACACGACCATCATCTTCGATATCAATTTGTACATCATCCGCTTCTTCAATAATCTTATTAATGACTTTACCGCCAGAACCAATGACATCACGAATCTTCTCTGGATCGATTTGCATTTGCTCAATCTTTGGAGCATACTGGCTAACTTGATCTTTCGGAGTATCGATGACAGCATTCATTGCTTCAAGGATTTCCATTCGACCTTCATGTGCTTGAGATAAAGCTTCTGATAGAATTTCTTTCCCAAGACCATCGATCTTAATATCCATTTGCAAGGCAGTGATTCCTTTTTCCGTTCCAGCAACTTTAAAGTCCATGTCACCATAGAAATCTTCCATACCTTGAATATCACTTAAAATCGTATAATCATCGCCATACTTCACCATTCCCATTGCAATACCGCTCACAGCCGATTTCACAGGAACCCCTGCTGCCATCAAAGCTAAAGAGCTTGCACAGATACTGGCTTGTGAAGATGAACCGTTTGATTCCAAGACTTCCGATACAACCCGAATCGCATATGGAAACTCTTCTTCACTTGGAATCACATAGGATAAGGCTCTTTCTGCTAATGCACCATGACCAATTTCACGACGGTTTGGCGCCCCTATTCTTCCTGTTTCGCCTACACAAAATGGCGGGAAGTTATAGTGATGCATAAAGCGCTTAGCTTCCACATCCGATAAATCATCAATGACCTGAATATCACCCATTGCACCAAGGGTTGCCACCGATAAGACTTGCGTCTCACCACGGGTAAACAAACCACTTCCATGAGCACGGTTTAATAAATCAATTTGCACATCCAATGGACGAATCTCTTTGGCTTTTCGCCCATCTGGACGAATCTTATCCACAGAAATCAGTCGACGAACTTCATCGGCAACAATCGCTTCAACGGCTTCATCGACAAAGCCCAAGATTTTATTCAAATCTTCATGATCTTTGTAGTCTTCTTCAGCCTTCTTGATGGCAACTGCTTTGACCTCATTGATGCGGTCTGCACGTTCTTGTTTCTTCGTTATAGCGACCGCCTCACGAAGCTCTTCTTCAATGCTCTCTTCCACAAGTTTTGTAATGTCTTCGGGTACTTGGTGAAGATTAACTTCCATTTTTTCCTTTGCAACTTCTTCAATGATTTGCTTTTGGAAACGACAGATTTCTTGCACATAACGATGACCAAACATCATCGCTTCAACCATGATTTCTTCAGAAACTTCTTCCGCTCCTGCTTCAACCATGTTAATCGCTTCTTCCGTTCCAGCAACAATCAAATCTAAGCTGCTTTTTTCCATTTCTTCTTGTGTTGGGTTGATGACAAATTCACCATCAATACGGCCAACTTGAACACCCGCTACCGGTCCTGAAAATGGAATTTCAGAAATCGACAGAGCCAGGGATGATCCAAGCATCGATGCAAGATCTGCTGAATAATCTAAATCAACCGATAAAACAGTGTTGATAACTTGAACATCATTTCTAAATCCTTCTGGGAAAAGTGGACGAATCGTGCGGTCAATTAAACGTGATGTTAATGTCGCATGTTCGCTAGGTCTTCCCTCTCGACGTAAAAATCCCCCCGGTATTTTTCCAACTGAATAAAGCTTTTCTTCAAAAGCAACCGTCAATGGGAAAAAGGGTAAATTCTTTTCTTCTTTACTTGCCGCTGCCGTCGATAATACAGCAGTATCGCCATAACGAACAAGAACAGATCCGGAAGCTTGTTTTGCAAGTTCCCCTGTTTCTACTCGAATGGTTTGACCAAATAACTCTAAGTCATAAACTTTCTTACTCATCAATTCACCTCTTATACTGTATAAATCGTACCACATATTAAGAATATAAAAAAGGAGCAAAAGCTCCTTTCTCTTATTTTCTTAAGTTTAAGCTTGAAATTAAGTCACGATAACGATTGATATCTTCTTTCGCTAAATAATTTAATAAGCGACGACGACGGCCAACTTTTTTGTAAAGACCGCGGTTTGAAGCATAATCTTTCTTATGTGTCTTCATATGAACCGTTAAGCGATTAATTTCTTCTGTCAAAATAGCAACCTGTACTTCAACAGAACCCGTATCTTTCTCATCACGAGCATATTTCTCAATAATAGCTTGTTTCTCATCTTTTGTTAACATTGTTTTTCCTCCTCTTTCTAAACAGTCCTTTGAAACCGAGTCATGGGACGAGGTCTCCACATACCCAGTAACAAAGCCTTTAGTATTATAACACTTCCATCTTAGGAAGGCAATCATTTTTAATCCATCAGACGCAATAAGAGATCATCCAAGAAAAAGAAACCTTTTGAACTGGCATAAAGTCGCTTCCCATCATCGATCAACATACCTTCTTCAACAAGCTTTTTGATTTGTTGGGGATAGGCCTCATAAAATGTCATATGAAAACGATCTTGAAAGCGTTGATGAGAAATACCCTCTCTCATCCGAAGGCCCATCATCATAAATTCAAAAATTTCATCTTCACGATCCAAATGAAGCACTTCATCAAAAGCATCCATTGCATTGTATTTGGTCAAATAACGCGTCCAAGTCTTACGAACATTGCCCTCTTTCATACTTGCCCCAGGTCCCAAAGCATCATAATTCTCATAACGCCAATAGACTTGATTATGTTCACTTCGATAACCAGGAAGCGCAAAATTTGAAACCTCATAATGCTCATAACCCGCTTTAATCATGGTATCAATACAAAGACGATACATTTCCGTCTCTAGATCTAAAGGCGCTGCCTTAACACCTCTTCGTTCAAACTCTGAACCTTGGTCGATCGTTAAAGCATAGATCGCAACATGCTTCGGCTCCAAGGATAAAATATCCTCCATTGATTGCGCAAAGCTTTCAAGACTTTGATTGGGTAAGCCGTAAATAAGATCTAAAGAAAAATTATCCATCCCATGCTTTTTCAAGAATGAAACAGCTCTTTTCGCATCTTCAAAACGATGTGCGCGGCCGATTTCTTTTAAAAGAACATCACTGGATGTTTGGACTCCAAGACTCATACGATTCACCCCATATTGCTTCAGCAATAGCAATTTATCTTCTGTTAAGTTTTCTGGATTGGCCTCAAAAGTCCATTCGTATTCTGCTTGTAATTTACCCTGTAAAGCCTTCAACAAAGCTTCCAATTGATCAGATTCAAGCGATGTTGGGGTGCCTCCTCCGACATAAATTGTTCGATATTTTTTATCTAAAGCATCAATTTGAGCAAGGAGTCTTTTCATAAAATCATCGGATAAGCGTCGATTATAAAGAAAACGATTGAAGGCACAATAAGCACAAATATGATCGCAAAAAGGAATGTGGACATAAAGCGATTCAGTACTCACGTTTCATCACCTCCGCGATTTTATCCCTGATAATGCTCTCAATATCATAATTACAGTCATAAACAATACTCAGCGCATACATGAAGACATCGGCCAATTCTTTTTTAAACGCCGCTTCATCTTCTTCAAGACTTGCTTGAAGTTCCTGCGCTTCTTCAAGTAAAGCAGACACCATTGATTCAATGGTGTCTGTTTGATCCCAATTAAAATGTTTTCGCATTCGCATGATATCTTCTTGAATTCTTTTATTCATCATCCATGGATAAAACAGCCATGAAAGCTTCTTGCGGAATTTCCACACTTCCCACCTGCTTCATCCGTTTCTTCCCTTCTTTTTGACGTTCAAGGAGTTTCTTCTTACGACTAATATCCCCACCATAGCAACGCGCTGTCACGTTTTTACGCAAGGCTTTAATCGTCGAACGAGCAATAATCTTCTGATTGATTGCTGCTTGGACCGGCACTTCAAACTGTTGACGAGGGATTAATTCCTTCAATTTTTCTGTAATCGCTCGACCACGATAGTAAGCAGCATCGCGATGGACAATGGTTGATAAAGCATCCACAACTTCACCATTTAATAAGATATCCATTTTCACAAGACGCGATTCACGATAACCAATCAAATCATAGTCAAAGGAAGCATAACCTTTGGTTGCAGATTTTAAACGATCAAAGAAATCAAAGACAATCTCAGCCAAAGGTAATTCATAGATAATATTCATCCGAACATTATCCAAAGCTTGCATATCCTTATATTCCCCTCGCTTCGCTTCACAAAGCTCCATGACTGGTCCAACAAAATCGCTTGGAACCATGATTTCTGCTCGCACATACGGTTCTTCAATCCGCTCTATTTCATTGGATACTGGCATGTTCGATGGATTATCAATCTTAATCATACTGCCATCTGTTTTATAAACATGGAAGATAACCGATGGTGCTGTCGCAATCAAATCAAAATTAAATTCTCTTTCGAGACGCTCTTGAATGACATCCATATGCAAAAGACCTAAAAATCCACAACGGAAGCCAAAACCTAAGGCTTGCGATGTTTCGGGTTCAAAACTTAAGGATGCATCATTTAAAGCCATTTTCTCCAAGGCTTCCCGCATATCGGTATAACGTGTGGTATCAATTGGATATAAACCACAGTAAACCATTGGATTCAATTCACGATAACCCGGTAAAGGTTCTTCAGCAGGCTCTTCAACATGCGTAATCGTATCGCCCACATCGACATCTTGAATCGATTTAATCGAAGCACTCATCCAACCAACTTCACCGGTCTTTAAAACATCTTTGTTTTGATCTTCAGGTCTTCGAACACCCAATTCCAAGACCTCATACTCGGCACCGCTGGCCATAAAACGGATTTTATCACCAACACGTAACTCACCTTCTTTGATACGAATGGAAACAATAACCCCTCGATAAGGATCGTAGACCGAATCAAAAACAAGCGCTTGCAAAGGTTTTTTCGGATCCCCTTTCGGTGCAGGGATTTGATGGACAATTTCTTCCAAAACCTCTTCAACATTCAAGCCTGTTTTCGCACTGATTAAAGGAGCCTTTTCGGAGTCAATACCTAAAACATCTTCTATTTCAGCCTTTACTCGATCAGGATCGGCTGAAGGCAGGTCAATTTTATTCACAACAACCATGATATCCAGGTCGTTTTCAATCGCTAAATAAGCATTTGCTAAGGTTTGCGCTTGAATACCCTGTGTTGCATCAACCACTAAAATGGCGCCCTCACAAGCTGCGAGCGAGCGAGAAACTTCATAGGTAAAGTCAACATGACCCGGTGTATCAATTAAATGAAAAGTATAATCTTCACCATCCTCTGCTTGATAATCAAGTTGTACAGAGTTTAATTTAATCGTAATACCACGCTCACGTTCGAGATCCATCGAATCTAAGACCTGATCTTGCATTTCACGATCGCTCACACTCTGTGTTAATTCCAAGATTCGGTCCGCCAAGGTTGACTTCCCATGATCAATATGAGCAATGATTGAAAAATTTCGAATATTTTCTTGTTTCACAACATCTAACCTCTCAACTTATCTCTTAATCGTATGACATACGGATAAATCAATGTCGCAATCACTGCATTCAGGATTGCTTGAATTGAATTGTATGCTGTCGAAGTGATGATCATCGCCGCACTGCGCGATAAGAAACCATCAACTAAACCATATAAAAATGCCATCAATAAAGCTGCGATTGTAAATGGAATCCAGCGATTTTTTTCACTGAAACGATCCCAAAGGTAATAAACGCCTGCGGCTTCAATGGCTTTAATAAAAAAGGTGAACACCGCATAGCTTGCTGCACCAACAAGAATATCAGCCAGAGCAGTTCCCAAGGAGACAGCTAATAAAGCGCCTCTAAACGGCAAGATAAACACACTCAATAAAACAAGGACATCACTCAAGTTAAAATAACCGCCGATTGGGATTGGAATTTGAACCATGACCGTCACGGCTGTGATACTTGCTGTCATCAAAGCAATTAAAACAAGTGTTTGTGTCTTTTTTACTTCATTCATTCAAATCGTTTCCCCTTCCAATTACGTCCAACACCATTCATAAAATCAACAGGATCGGTCACAGGTTTACCTGCGGGTTGAATGCGAGTAATCGTTACAAAACCATTTTCACAGGCGATGTCAAGACCATCTTTATGAACGGATAAAACGGTTCCTGCTTGAGCATCCACTGCTTGACGTGTCATCTCTACAGCATGAAACTTAACACGATCCCCTTCCAAAAGACCGTAAGATACCGGCCAAGGTATCAAAGCGCGTATAT
>JASLJD010000115.1 GCA_030152625.1 Erysipelothrix sp. | reverse complement strand
GTCTGAATATTCTCTTTACCACCTAAAAGTGGGGTCAATGCTTTTGCAAGCTCGCCATGATCACCATCAAACTCTAAATTCTTTTCTTCTTCAGTAGCAATATCTCTTCCTGGTGTTAAGAAGTCATATTTTTTAATCAAGAAATCAAAGATAAAGTAATACAATCCAAAATAGATAAGGCCCTGAAGTAAGAGCATAAATGGCTTGTTGGCCAATGGAAGTCGAGAACTTAATACAAAGTCAACTAGACCCGCACTGAACGTAAAGCCTGCTGTCCACTGGAAGCTAGCAGCGATAAAAAGGGAAATACCTGCAAGCAATGCGTGTACAACGTAAAGCGCTGGTGCCACAAACATGAAAGAGAACTCAAGTGGTTCTGTAATACCTGTGAAGAATGAAGCAAAACCTGCTGCTAACATCAAGGATCCAATAGCTTCTTTATTCTCTTCACGAGCGTTTTTATACATTGCAAGTCCTGCTGCAGGTAAACCAAACATCATAATTGGGAAGAAACCTGCTTGATACATACCGGTAACTCCTTTGACGCCACCTTCAACTTGACCCCAAAACTTACCAATATCATCGATACCAATCGTATCAAACCAAAAGACTGAGTTTAATGCGTGGTGTAAACCCGTTGGAATTAACAAGCGGTTAAAGAATCCAAAAAGACCTGCTCCGGCAGCGCCTAAATTACTGATTGCCTGTCCAAAAGAGACAAGACCTTCATACACAACCGGCCAGACAAAGAGTAACACAGCCGACACAACTAACATCGCAAGAGATGTCATAATCGGCGCGAGGCGACGACCACTAAAGAATGATAAAGCTTTTGGGAGTTGTACTTGGTAAAATTTATTGTACATGCTTGCCCCCACAATTCCTGAAATAATACCAATAAAGGCATTTTCAATCGCTCCAAATGCTGGACTTACCTCTTCGATCGGTATTTGACGCAACATTGAAACACTATCAGGTGATAAGACCGTTGTAATCAATAAATAAGCAACCAATCCACTTAAAGAAGCTGCACCATCCTTATCAGTGGATAATCCATATGCTATACCGACTGCGAATAAAATTGGTAAGTGATCAATAATGGATGCTCCTGATTTAATCAGTAAAGCTGCGAACGCACTATTCGCACCCCATCCACTTGGATCAATCCAATAACCAATACCCATGAGCACTCCTGCTGCTGGCAAAACAGCGACAGGAAGCATCAGTGCACTTCCTAACCTTCTCAATTGTTTCATTTTATTCTCTCCTTTCAAAGAAAATACAAAAAGACCCACATATCAAAATTAAGCATCCTACGATTCCTAATCTATGATATGTGGGTCTTGCCTTCTCCAGTTACAATCCCTTTTCTTGTGCACAATAATAATAACAAGTTTCTGCCCATCTGTCAACATAATCTAACATTTTTCTCACATATTTATCCCACAATAAAAAAGAGACATCCTTTGATGTCTCTTTGGAATTATTCAACTTCTACTTTAATGCCAGGACCCATTGTTGATGAAATTGCTAAGTTACGAACATAACGTCCCTTAACAGCTGCTGGGCGTGCTTGCATGATCACATCATGAAGTGCTTTGAAGTTTTCAATCAATTTGTCATCTTCAAAGGATACCTTACCAATGATTGCATGCAAATTACTTTGCTTATCAACACGGTATTCGATTTTACCCTTTTTAATTTCTTCAACAGCACGACCAACTTCCATGGTCACAGTACCTGTTTTTGGATTTGGCATTAGACCTTTAGGACCTAAAACACGACCTAAACGTCCAAGTTGTCCCATCATATTTGGTGTTGCAACGATAACATCGAAGTCAAACCAACCTTGTTCGATTTTCTCAAAATATTCTTGTGTACCAACATAATCGGCACCAGCCTCTTTAGCCTCTTCTGCTTGCTCACCTTCAGCAATAACAAGAACTTTTTGTGTACGGCCTGTTCCATTAGGAAGGACCATAGCACCACGAATTTGCTGATCAGCATGACGTGGGTCAACATTTAAATGGTATGAAACTTCAACCGTTTCGTCAAAGTTTGCATAACTTGTTTCTTTCATAAGTTTAACGGCTTCTTCGATCGAATAGATTTTTTCTGGATCGACAAGTTCCATTATTCGTTTTTTATTCTTTGTTAACTTTGCCATCTTCTATCTACTCCTCTTCCATTCCTTCTACAACAATACCCATGTTGCGAGCTGTACCCTCAACAATACGCATTGCCGCTTCGACATCATTCGCGTTTAAGTCAGGCATCTTATATTCCGCAATCTCACGAAGTTGATCAACCGTAATGGTTCCAACTTTTTGTGTATTCGGTGTTGATGCTCCACTGTCAACGCCGGCCGCTTTTTTCAATAAAATAGCAGCTGGAGTAGTTTTGAGAACAAAATCAAAAGATTTATCATCATATACATAAATTTCTACTGGTACAATATCTCCACCACGATCTTTTGTTTGATCGTTAAATGCTGTACAAAATTCTGGCATGTTAATTCCAACTCCGGCTAATGCTGGTCCTGGACGTGCTCCGCCAGCTGGGAATTGCAATTTAACTACTTTTGCAACTTTTTTACTCACACGACATTCCTCCTTTAATTAAAATAATTCGTCTGTGATGTGGTACAGATGGTTGCGAACACCTTCCCACGTTGGTTATAAGCATAACCTTAACTATTATATACAATCTAAAATCGTTTGTAAAGTTATCATTGCTCTTTATATTGGTAACTAAGTTGATTCGAAATAAAATACAGAGAAATTAAAAAAAGAAAGAGTGCATAGGGAAACAAAGGAGATAAATCGCCTCGATATAAGATGATTTCCTCTTCATCCGTTATCTTATAGGAATAAGTTTTTACAGGCAGTTGTATACTTTGATAGCAATCATATTTAGGCTGTACAATTTCTTTAATTCTAAACTGATACCAAGGAAAAATTAAATTTTTATGATACTCCATAAGATAACGTTTGCCTTTTTCTTCATATAAAATAATACCCCAATCTTCTTCACGATACTCAGAAAGAATTTTTTCTTTAGGCGGTTCTTGATTAAGGAGTGCTTGCTCACTTTTCGTCGAAATGCTTAAGCCACCCTCTAAAAGGAGGACCGTCGATAAAATAAAAACAAGCACAATCATCCATAAGGGGTCTTTCTGTTTCCCCAATCCTATCTCACCCTTCTCTTGAACACTCTTTATTTTAACCACTCATATTGATTTTCAGGATAGCCCAAAACATCATGATGAGCTGTCCCCAATTTTTCAAAGCCCCAGGCTTCCATCCATTGATTAATCTTGGCATCTTCATGGAAGTCCGCCTGTAATTCTTCATAACGTTCTTTCAAAACAGCCATCAATAAATCGCCTTCTTCTTTAGTATCTGCAAAGAAATTACTGATATAATAACCACCCACAATGGAAGTAAATGCAATGATATCGCCTTCTTTTTCAAGGACATAAACATTCGCATGTCCAATCATTTCTTCTACCGCTTCGCGATAATCTCCAAGTTTTTCTTGATATTCAGGACCCAGTAATTCCTTGCTTTTTTCCTCCCATAATTGGAGAACCTTCTCTTCCTCTGCTATTGTAACAAGTCTTACTTTCATCGTATCACCTTTCATTTTAAAAAAGACCGCCGAAGCGGTCTTTCAATCAATTACAGAACTTCTTTTACAGCTTTTTTCACATTTTCAACTGTGAAACCAAACTCTTCAAAGAGCACATCGCCGGGTGCTGATTCACCAAAACGATCCAGTGTTACACTTGTACCGTCAAGACCAACAAATTGACCCCAACTGAGTGAAGAACCCGCTTCAACCGCAACTCTTGCACGAATTTCCTTTGGCAAGATTTCTTCCTGATAAGATGCATCTTGTTCAAGGAAAAGTTCCATGGACGGCATGCTGACAACTCTTACAGAAATGTTTTCTTCTTCGAGTTCTTTCGCCGCATCGATTGCAAGGGACACTTCAGAACCCGTCGCAATGATAATTGAATCCAAAGCTCCTTTAGGCTCATGAACAACATAAGCACCTTTCAATGCACCTTCACCTGTGTTTTCAAGCTGTGGCAAGTTTTGACGTGTGAGAACTAAAGCAACTGGAGTATCTTTTGAGCTCAGTGCCAAGAACCATCCCATCGCTGTTTCTTTACCGTCAGCTGGTCGGAATGTATAAACATTCGGTGTTGAACGCAACATCGCAAGCTGTTCAATGGGTTCGTGTGTTGGACCATCTTCTCCGACACCAATACTATCGTGTGTTAATACATAGGTTAATGGAACACCCATGATTGAACTCAAACGTAGCATTGGTTTTAAGAAATCAGAGAATACAAAGAATGTCGCAACATAAGGCTTGAGACCTCCATAAAGCGCAATCCCATTACCAATTGCAGCCATTGCATGTTCGCGCACTCCAAAATGCAAGTTTCTACCGGCATAATTTTCGGAACTGAAGGACGCTTCATCTTCCATCCATGTTTTATTGGAGGATGCAAGGTCAGCAGAACCTCCGATCATATTTGGATAAAGATCCTTAAGACGATTGATCATCGTTCCAGAAAGATTCCGTGTTGCATCTTCCTTATCATCAAAAGTCCAAAGTTCTTTCTTAGCAATGAGTTCTTCAATATCGACTTCTTTGAATTGAGCATCGAAAGCTTCAGCAAGCTCTGGATATTCTTTACGATAAGCCTTTTCCATGGCTTTCCATTCTTCATAGCGTTTTTTCTTCTCTTCAACAAGCGAAGCATAGAAGTCATAAACTTCTTCTTCGACATGGAAAGGTTCTAAACTTGGATAAGCAAGTTTTTCTTTCAATGCTTTAATCGAGTCTTCACCTAATGGAGAACCGTGAGCTGCCTCACTGCCCTCAACATCGCTACCGTAACCAATTTTTGTCCGGATTTCAATGAAAGAAGGTTGTTCTAAGTTTGATTTTGCTTTTTCAATCGCAGCATTAATAGCCTCAAGATCATTTCCATCCTCAACAAGGAAGGTCTCAAAACCGTATGCTTCATAACGTTTTCTGACATCTTCTTGGAAAGCAAGATCAGTATGACCTTCAATTGTAATATTATTAGAATCATAAAGAACAATCAAACGCCCAAGGCCCAAGGTTCCTGCTAGAGAAGAAGCTTCACTTGTAATACCTTCCATCATACAACCATCGCCTGAAAGAACGTATGTGAAATTATCAAACATTGGAAAATCTTCTTTGTTATAACGGGCAGCCATATGTTCTTGTGCCATAGCTAAACCAACTGCTGTTGAAAGACCAGCACCTAAAGGTCCTGTGGTCGCTTCAACCCCTTCTGTGTAACCATATTCAGGATGACCCGGGGTTTTTGAGTTTAGTTGACGAAACGCTTTTAAATCATCAATCGTCACATCATAACCAAAAACATGAAGCAAAGAATAAAGCAATGCGGAAGCATGGCCCGCAGACAAGATAAAACGATCACGATTCATCCATTTAGGATCTTCGGGATTAAAATTCATATGGTTCGCCCATAAAGTATAAGCCATTGGCGCTGAGCCTAGTGGCTTTCCAGGGTGACCGGAATTCGCTTTTTGAATCATATCAACAGACAATGTACGTAATGTATTGACTGCTAAATCTTCAATTTTACTGTGTGTCATAAAATTTCCCCCAATTCTTTCTTAACCATATTATACACAATCTATCAGTCTTTTACACAGGCTATTTATGTTCGTTTTAAAATAAATATGCCTTTGCTTTAAAGACTAAAACTTGCTTTAAAGATCTTCAACTAAACGATGAATTTCTTGACTTAATTCTTGATAGTTCGTTTCACAAACAGACGCATTATCACCAACAAGACAGTAATAGAACTTAATCTTTGGTTCAGTACCTGAAGGGCGAATCGCCATCCAAGAACCATCTTCGAAATGGTATTTTAAAACATTTGATTTTGGTAAGTCTATCTTCTCCCCTGTTGATTTTTTGGAATTCAAAAAATCTTCAGTCAAAACAATGTTTTCTTCAAGAAAGGAGTCCTGGACATTTTCTCTAAAATAATCCATAATGCGGGCGATTTTATCCTTTCCTTCAATTCCTTCAAAAAGAAAACTATCTTGTGTTTCAAAATATGTACCATGTTCTTGATACAAGTCATTAAGAACATCCACAAATGTTTTCCCCTGGCTTGCATAATAATTGCAAGCCTCAGCAGCAAGAAGACTGGCTTGAATCGCATCTTTATCGCGAACAAAGTCAGCAATCAAATAACCATAACTTTCTTCATAACCAAAAATAAAACATTTCTCTGTTTCTAAATTATGTTTCTCTATCTGCTCTCCAATATATTTGAAACCAGTTAGAGTTTTCTTAACTTCAATACCATATTTCTCGGCAATACGATCGCCTAAATCCGATGTTACAACGGTATTGAACATAATTTCATTGCCTTCTAATTGACCTTGTTTTTGTAAAGTAGAATAAAGATACTCTTGAAGAACAGCGCCTCCTTGATTTCCTGTTAAGAAATGATAAGCACCTTCATGCTTCACAACAATCCCCATGCGGTCAGCATCAGGATCACAAGATAAAACTAAATCAGCATCTTCTCTTTCAGCATAATCAAGCGCTAGATTAAAGCTCTCTTTTTCTTCAGGATTGGCTGATTCTGTATTTGAAAAGTCCGGATCATAACTGCTTTGTTCTTCAACATAAGTAATATCATAACCCTCATCTTTCAAAAGATCGTAAAGGTATGGGTAAGATGTTCCATGTTGGGATGAGAAAACAATCTTAATGTTTTTTTCAAGTTCTTTTTGCACTTGAATTGTCTTAACTTTATCTAAATAACGCTTATCTTGCTCTCTTGATAAAGCATGAATCAAGGCATCATCCTTTGAATGGATATCGATTAAAGTCTCATCTTCAATCTTAGCGATGTTTTCAATAACAGGCTTAATTTTATGATCGACCAACTGACACCCTGTTTCATCATAAACTTTAAAGCCATTATACTCTCTTGGATTATGGCTTGCTGTAATAACCACACCACCAATACAATCCAAATCCCTCACAGTGAAAGACAATTCCGGAGTTGGGCGTGGATTATCAAAAACATAAGCAGCGATACCATATCGCGACATAATATTCGCTGTTACTTGCGCAAACTCTTTTGAAAAATGTCGATTGTCATAAGCAATCGCGATTTTCTTATCTTTTATATCTTTGAAAGTTTCCGCTAAATATTGCGCAAAACCTTCACTTGCACGCCCTACTGTATAAAGATTCATTCGATTAGGACCTATGCCCAAAATACCGCGCATACCACCTGTCCCAAAAGACAATTTACCAGCAAAGGCTTCTTTTTTTTCTTCTTCTGACATTCTTGCTAGTTCAGAAGCAACATATTCATCTTTTTCTGCTAAGGCAGTCCATCTCTCTATATTCATCTCAGTCCTCCAATACAAAAAAATAGAAAGTGTAGCACCTTCTATTTTATTTGATATTCAACTTTTAAGCAATCACTTTTTGAGCTTGTAGTACTTCACGAATAGCTTCGATAGCTTCTTCTTCGTCTTCGCCTTCAGCTGAAATTGTGATTTCTGATTGTGTAGGAATACCAAGCGACATGACACCCATGATTGATTTCATGTTAACTGATTTTCCTTTATAACTAATCTTAATATCACTCTTGAATTTACTTGCTGCGTTAACCGCAACTGTTGCAGGACGAGCATGAAGCCCAACTGGATCAACAACTGTTACTGTAATTTCTTTCATAGTTTTTACCTCCTACTTACCGTCTTTAATTTTACACTAATTCTTAAACAAATACAACTGTTCTCACTTGTGATAGGGATGATTTTGTTCGATCATAAAGGCTCGATAGATTTGCTCATACAAAAGAAAGCGAACAAATTGGTGCGGAAATGTAAGCGGAGACAATTTCCAACGCAAATTAGCCCGATCAAAAACAGCTTGGTTAACACCATGAGAACCACCGATTACAAAACAAACTCTCGCTGTTTCTTCGATCGATCGCATCAGTATTTTAGAAAAAGCTTCCGAATCATATTCTTTACCGCGAAGATCCAATAAGATAACAAAATCTTGAGAATCAATCTTTTCCAAAATTCTTTGGCTTTCATCATTGATCATGCCATCAACAGTCAAACGTGAGTTGGCCGCCTTTAATTCGATCAGTTCTAATTTGTGAATCGGTTTTAAACGTTTGGAAAACTCTGCAATAATTTCACGATGAGCTTTCTCTTTCATTTTTCCGATAGCAATGATGCGAATCACTCAAGCGTTACCTCAAGCTCCAAATCTTCACCATAACGATGAATACCCAACTTCACTTTATCGCCAACTTTATGTTGATAGAGATGACGACGAAACTCTTTAAAATTACTGATCTCATCACCATTGAAAGAAGTAATAATATCGCCCTCTTTCATACCCGCCTTTTTAGCTGGTCCTTGCGGTACCTCTACAACAAAGACACCTTTTTCAACTCGATCAGGTATCTTATAATAATTCCTTTGGAAAACATTCAACTGATCAATGGAGACTGCAGAAATCCCGGCAATCGGATAAGTAACCTTACCTTCTTTGCTAATTTGTTTGATAATAGGCTCAACTTCATTAATAGGAATCGCAAAGCCCATGCCCTCAATCTTACTTGAACTGATTTTCAATGAATTGATGCCAATCAATTCCCCAGCCATATTAACCAGTGCTCCCCCGCTGTTTCCCGGGTTAATAGCCGCATCTGTTTGCATAACAACCATATCCCAATCACTGCGACCATCCCCATCAAGATCTACCGGAACAACACGATTTTTACCTGATAAAATACCGAAAGTAAAGGAATTTTCAAATTCGATAGCCACAGGACTTCCTACAGCCAAAACAAATTCCCCCACATTTGAAGCCTCTGAATCACCAAATTTAAACGGTTTCACATCAATATCCGCCTCAACTCTTAAAAGAGCGAGATCTGTATAGGGGTCTGAACCTACAAGCTCAGCTTCAATTTCTTCCCCACTTACAAAACGAACAACATAGCTGGAACCATTCTCAATAACATGGTGATTACTGACAATATAAACGACACCTTTTTCATTTTTATAAACAATACCTGAACCACTGCCTATGACAGAACCTTGTCTCTCTGTTAAGACACTCACGACCTTCGGCTGGACATCTTCCACAACCTTTACAACATCTGTATCAAAACTTGTGACGACTTTTTCGATTACCTTATTTTCAGATGGACTCTGATTGTTTTCAACTTGATACAAGCGATAAGTGAGAAAAACATTCCAAGTCAATAAGACTGCTAGAACTGCTAAAAATGTTGTTTTAAAATGATTTTTCATTCGCTCTTCCCTCCAAATACCATCTCATGTTGACGAGCAACAAAAACCTCTATTGATTTAGGTAGTGAAGCCCGAACTGTATCGTATGCTAAACGCTCTGTATTCGCTTCTTCGCTCAAGTGAGCAAGAAAAACTTGTTTCGTTTTAATCCCAACAACATCTTTCAGGATTGATGCTGCTTGCTCATTCGACAAGTGACCTGATTCTGAAAGTATTCGTCTCTTAATCATGTAAGGACGACTTGTTTTCATGAGCATTGCAGGGTCATGATTGCTTTCTAAAACATAATAATCTGCATTTTCTATCAAAGGATAATCTTTTTCACGAATATAGCCTGTATCTGTAATATAAACAAGACGATGCATCCCATCATCTATAACATAACCTACAGACACTTCCGCATCATGCGATGTCCGAAGAGGCATCACTGTAAACGGGCCTAACTCAAAAGCCTCGTATGGATGAACAGGCTGACTATCCACTTCCAATTCAACAGGACTATAGATTGGAAATTCCTTAAACATCTTTACTTGACGCGTATGATCACTGTGGTCATGGGTAATTAAAACTGCATTGAGATCCTCAAATTTCAAATTGATTTTTTGAAAACTTTCTTTAAGGTAACGCTGTGTTGTTCCACAATCAATCAAAAGATGTGATCCTGATGAAGAAACAACACAAGCATTCCCTTTCGATCCACTTGCTAAAATAGAAAACTTCATTGACATCCCATCACAGAACATGGATTAATTCTTGCCCCACCTGACCAAAGCTCAAGGTGAACATGCGGATAAGTCGTACGGCCTGTCATACCAACATAACCAATATTGTCCCCTTTTGAAACTGTTGAGCCCACAGAGTAATAACCTGGAGCACGCATATGAGCATACAGTGTTTGATAGCCATTACCGTGGTCAATACGAATATAATATCCCCAGCCTCCTGGATCATAACCATTGGCTGTGACAACACCCCGGTCAGCGGCATAAATCGGACCATAGCCTCCACCATGAGCAGCAAAGTCAACTCCTTTATGTCCTGGGTAACAACCCCATCCACAAAGTATGTAAGCATTGTCCATTGGCCAACGGAACCTTCCGCTACCAACCTTTGGCTCCACATAAGTTCCATAGCGAATAACCCCTCGAACAGGTTTCAGGGTAATCTTGGAATTCACTTCTCGAGTGCTGACAGATTCACCATTCTCATAAACATCTTCATAGAGAACATCACGAGCCCCATTTTTTTCTTCGGTATCTACTTTCTCCAAACCTTCTTTAAGTTTAGGATCAGAGCGATAAATCGTCGATTTAGGATAAACCACTTCTGATTCTAAGCGCTCTTTGGTAACTCTTACAGTAAAAGGCGAGTTGAACTTAGAAACCTTTAACTCCATACCTGTTTCAAGAACTTGATTGGTATTTTTAATTTGATCACTATTGATGGAAGCAATTTGATTTGCATTCATCCCATAATGCCAAGCAATTCCTTCTAAAGTATCAAATTCTTTCACTTTATAGGTCTCAATCTTTGGATTTTTACCGTAACTCAAATAAGTCAAGACTTCATTTTCATCCATTAAAATGTTTTCTTTTGGAGCAAGACCTTTCGAAATTTTAACACTTTCTTTTTCTTCTTGTCCACTAACCATCACTTCGACATTCACTTCTCTTGTACCATAATCATTCAATTCTGGTAACTTTTCTTGATTCTTCAAAGCCTCATAGGTTTCTTTCGAAACAAAGTTTTGAATAAAAGCGTCTCGCGCTTTTTTGAAATCACCGAGATCTTTAACAAAAATTGTTTCACCATTAGAAAATGAGATCTTAGGCACCTCAATCGCAAAAAGATCTTCTTCTTGAATATAAGAAAAAATATCATCATCGCGATCTTCATAAATGTTATAACTCAATTCTCGAATTTGAATTAAATCATCCACAAAACCCAGTTTCGAATCTGGAAATTCTTCTTCGTATTCTTCATGATAAAAGGAGTCAAACATTTCTTTCAACCTGTTTTCATCATGAATAATTCCAATTAATTGGTTCTCGCGATACAGTTTAATAATTTCTACTGGCTCATTGTTAACCTTTTCCACTTTTTGTGGAAAAAGAGCACGACCTGTATCGACTATTTCAAAAGCCGACTGAATATTTTCAGTTTTAACAGGCGTTTGGCTAAAATAGGTAATCACAACACTGAGCAGCAAAGCAACAAGAATACTCGCTGTTGATTTTTTCATTCACTCACCTTCTTTCTGGTGCAATATCATAAAACTTACTGATCGATGGATTAAATTGAAGTGTAATATCCGCCAAAGCTCCGTTACGATGCTTACTAATTTTTAACAGCGTTTCTTTGACATCACTTTGAGGAAGATCTTCATCTTGATCTTCGCGATCTTCATAATAATCTTCACGATATAAAAACATTACAATGTCCGCATCTTGCTCGATGGAACCCGACTCCCGTAAATCACTGAGCTGGGGAATCTTATTATCTCTTTTCTCAACCGAACGAGAAAGCTGTGATAAACCAATAACAGGAACATCCATTTCTCGAGCCAATTGTTTTAATGAACGCGATATTTCAGAAACCTCTTGTTGACGACTTTCTGAGCGACTGTTTCCACTGATTAACTGAATATAGTCAATGACAACCATATCCAAACGTTTTTCTGCTTTTAACTTACGGCATTTAGAAAAAATTTCCGGCATCGTGATGGTCGAACTATCGTCGATAAATATATTTAATTGCGATAAGGCATTCGCAGCCATGTGTAAATCGTTCATTTGTTCATCATCAAGACGACCCGAACGTAAAAATTCACTTTGAATACTTGATTGAGCAGAAATCATCCGGCCAATCAAATGTCGAGCCGGCATTTCAAGAGAAAACAAGGCAACAGAGGCTTCACTTTCATCATTAAAGCGTGCCACATTCAAGGCCAAATTCAAAGCAAAAGCGGTCTTACCCATTGAAGGACGAGCAGCTAAAACAATAAAATCGCCTCGTTGCAAACCGTTTGTTACATTATTCAAGCTGTTGTAGCCGGTTTTTAAACCGGTAATACGATCATCACTCTCACGGATTTTACTCAAGTTATCTAAGAAGTCTTGTACAACTTCATGACTGCTAAGAAGCTCACTGGTTCGCCGAACTCTTGTTACTTCTAAAACCTCTTGTTCAGCCATATCCAGCAACTCATTCAAAGGAACACTGGTATCAAAACCCGTGTCAGCAATTCTTTGTCCTGCATGAATCAAACGACGAGTTTGCGACTTTTCTTGCACAAGATCGATATAATATTTAACACTCGATGGTGCTGCACCATTGTCAGCTAAAAGCGTTAAGTATTCAATACCCCCAACACGCTCAAGATCCTGATGATCTTCTAATCGTGATAGTAAAATAGCGGGGTCCACAATTCGATTGTCCGCAATCAACTCTGACATATGCTCAAAGATTACTTGATGTTTTGGCTCGAAAAAATCATCTTTTCGAAGATCATTCTCTATAACAGGAGCAACCACTTCAGGATAAACCAAAAGTGCTCCTAATAACGCCTGTTCAGCTTCTAAGCTATGCGGCAATTGACGCATTTTACAGCCCCCTATGCTTCTTTATCAATGAGACGAACTTTAATTTCTCCCACCACTTCTTTACCAAATAAATCCACATTAATGCGATTCATACCCAATAAATTTAAAGCCTTATTAGGATTGAACTTGCGCTTATCAACCTTGATTTTATGTTCTTTCCAAAGAGCTTGTTCGATCTGTTTTGTCGAGACTGAACCAAAAACTCGGCCCCCCTCACCTGTTTTGACAGGAAATTCCAAGGTAATATCTTCGAGCTTTTCCTTCACCTTAATCGCTTTTTGTTTTTCTTTTTCTCTTTTTTTAGCTTCAGCTTTCTTTTGATCCTTTAAGATTTGCTTACCCTGTGAACTTGCTGCGACAGCAAAACCTCTTGGGATTAAAAAATTACTTGCATAGCCATCGGCTACCTCTACGATTTCATCTTTCTTACCAATATTCTTCACATCTTTAAGTAAAATAACTTTCATCGTTTATTTTCCTCCCTTACTTCTATAATCGCTTCTTTAATATCTTCAACAACATCATTGATACTGCGCCCTTTAATTTGAGCTGCTGCACCGGTAAAGTGGCCGCCCCCACCCAGTCTTTCCATCACAACCTGAACATTAAGTTCACCGTTTGAACGCGATGAAATTGCCACCGTATCATCAGAAACATGAGCCACAACGAAGGAAGCTTCAATATCTCGAACGGAAATAATCTCATCCGCAACTTGCGACATCAAAGGCCTTGGCAATTCTTGATCCTTGTAGGGAGCAATCACATACTGCTCCTCAAAGAGTTGTGCGGTATTAAGAACTTTGTTTTTAAGTTCAAAGTCTTCATATTCATCGCGTAACATATTTTCCACAACGGATAAATCAGCGCCATATTTTCTTAACTCCGCTGCTGCCTCAAATGTACGTGAATGACTTCGATTTCTAAATCGATTCGTATCAATCAAAATACCCGTGTACATAAAGGTCGCATCCAATTTGGAGATAATAACATTTCGCGGATGATATGGAAACAATTCTATCACCAGTTCACTCGCCGATGAGGCAGCTGATTCAATGTATGAAAGAACCGGTTCAAATTCAAAAGAATCCGTTCTTCGGTGATGGTCGATAACCGCAATATTTTTAGCTTTTTTAATGAAAGCTTCATCTTGAGTTTGCGCTAAATTATGATGATCTGTCATAATCACTAAAGTTTTATCGCTATAAAGTTCATTGGCTTTTTCAATATCGATGATTTGATGTTTATCATTCAATTCATCCCAATATTTCACCATTGCATCTTTAAGTGTCTGTTCTGTATCCTGTTTATTAATCACAATATAAGAACGTTTTGCATAGACCGATGCAATCGAAGAAAGACCCAAAGCACTCGCAAAAGAATCAAAGTCCATCATCTTATGTCCAACAATAATAACTTTATCAGCATTCTTAATCAAACGAGCTAAATGCTCAGCTATCACACGAACCCGAACCTTGCTTCGCTTCTCAACAGCCTCAGTACTTCCGCCATAATAACGAAGACCATCTTTTTGACTATTGATAGCAACTTGGTCCCCACCACGGCTTTGAGCCATCTCTAGAGCTTTATTCGATAAATCTTCAAGCTCTTGAAGTGTTTCAGCATGGCGAGCAAACGCTAAAGACAAGGTAATGTTCGCATCGATTTTTTGAGCTGATTCTCGAATATCATGCACAATATCAAAGCGACTTTCTTCAATTTCTTCGAAGACCTGTTCATTCAAAACTAAAAGGTATCGATCAGCACGAATACGACGAATCAACATACGATGCTCGTTTGCCCAACGGACAACAGCTTGACGAATGTTCGCATCGATGAAGGCAATCGTCTGTTCTTCCTCATATTGCGTTGTCTCTTCATAGTTGTCTAAATGCGCAATCCCTAAAACGACTTGATTATTTTTATTTTGTTCCTTCAGCGCTTCAACATTTGAAATATCTTTGAAAAACAATATTTGACTTTCGCCATAGGCGCTCACGAGAAAACGTGCATCCCTTAAATTAAGCTTTAATTCTGCGTCATGATCTTCCAATAAGGGACGTGTTTCTGGTAAACGATCTAAAACGCGATCACCTATCGCATCCGGTAGATAATCATCTAATAAATCGCTCATCCAAGTTATTTCACCAGTTTTATCAAATGTTAAAATGCCGATCCGACCAAATTGGAAGGCTGTTTTTGCCTCATTTCCTAAAATTTTCGAATCAGAAAAAACACGCTGACGATATGTGTTCATCATTCTTTGATAAATGATAAAAATAATCAAAGCGTTTAAAGACATCATAATAAATAAAACCATTGCTAAATGCTGTTCAAAAAAACTTACAAAAACAATTGAAAAAACGAATTCTATAAAAACAAGCAACATCAATCTTGTTTTTATTATTTCAAAATGCTTTTTCATGAAGAAACCTCCTATTAGGTTTGCTTTAATTTTATCATAATTTGAAGATTATTTCAGTCGGCCATAACCACTTCTTTTTAGAGCCATAATCACAATATCGGCACTCACCTTAACAATAAAAACTTCCATAAGCATCGTAATCAAAACACTGAAGTAAGCGATTCCTTTAATCAAGGACACTGGTGCCCCTTTTGGCATATATTCCTGGGCAAAACGAATCGTTTCTAAGATATCAACACCAAAATACTCTCCAAAAAAACGAATCATTATATAATAAAAGCCAGCCATCACTAGACTCATCCAAAAATAATATTGTCCACGGCTTTTATCCTCATGATAACAGTATATATACATCAGGCCTACCAGTGAATAACCTATTGAACTGATCACTGTTGGCAACATACCTGAAAGCATCATCGCCAAGAAAACAGTCGATAACGCCACGATAAGACTTTCTTGCATGCTGTAATGAGCCCCATAAATAATGAGTGGCAAGGCCAAAAAAGGCATGAAAAAACCCATCGTGATCCGATCAGCAAACAAAATCAAAGCAGTAAGCGCCAAGGTCATTGCGCCATGTGTAATGTGAATTGTCTTTTTCACTCTTGACCTCCTTAAAAATAAAATCCTCTCAACAAGAGAGGATTTTTAACAAATTAATTGTCTGCTACATATGGCAAGAGGGCCATTTGACGTGCTCTCTTGATAGCTTTCGCTAATTGACGTTGATAACGTGCTTTTGTTCCTGTTACTCGACGTGGAATGATTTTCCCGTTTGCAGAAACAAAGCGTTTTAGCAATTCAACATCTTTATAGTCGATATATTCGACCTTGTTTTTTGTAAAGTAGCATACTTTACGACGCGGTCCTCTAAATTTTCTATAAGACACAATAACTCTCCCTTTCTAAATAATTAAAATGGTAAGTCGTCACTGGTAATATCAAGAACCGGCTCTTCATCAAGTGAATTGTCATCATTTGAATCTTGCTCAAAGCGTGGAGCAGGATCTTCCTGAAACTTTGGAGCAGGATCTGTAAACTGACCACCGCGGTTTTGGTTTCCTCCATAGTTGGAGCCTCCACCATAAGTCGGGGCAGCAGAACCTGTCTGTTCCATTTGTTCCCTTTCCATTCTCTGCGTACGAGATTCTAACGACTGAACACGATTTGCGATGATGTCCGTTGTATATACCATACGTCCTGTATTATCTTCATAACGACCTGTTTCGATTCGACCTTCAACACTTACAAGTGATCCTTTGTTGAGGTAGTTACCAATAAAGTCTGCAGTGTTCCCAAAGGCTACACAGTCAATAAAATCCGCTTCATCACGATTATACTGACGATTTACCGCAACATTAAAACGAACATAAGAAGTCCCTTTTGCTGATTTTTGTAATTCTGGATCACGTGTTAAGCGACCCACTAATATGGCACTATTGACCAATCGAATCACCTCATATCTTTTTATTAGTCATCTAAGCGTACAATCATATGGCGAACAACATCACGATTAATACGTACTAAACGATTAAATTCATTGATAGCTTGTTCCTCTGAATTGAACTGAACTACGACATAATAACCTTTTTTCATATGGTTAATTTCGTAGGCGAAGTCACGAAGACCCCACTCGTCAACATTGGTGATTTCCGCACCGTTATCAGTAAGAATTGCATGCAATCTTTCAATAAGATTGGCACGTTCTTCCTCCTCGAGTGTTGACTTCAAAATATACATTAATTCATACTTGCGCATGAACACACCTCCTTTTGGACTAAACGGCTCTTTCGAGCAAGGATACCTAAATATCCGTCAACTAATTATAACAAAGAGAACACTGATTGTAAACACATTCAACAAAGTTTCACTCAGTTTTTAAAGCTTCATTCATAAGTAGACGGAAATTATTCATTCTCCTTTTCTTCAGTTTCCTTTAATAAGAAACGAGTATTTCTCAAGTCACCTTTTTCAACAGCAACCGAAACATCACTCACCTCAGACAAAACTTCTGCATCATCATATAATTCAAGCCCTTTATCTAAAGCTTTGCGATAAGCCTTCAAAATAACAGATGTATGGAATGCTTGTGGCGTTTGTGTCATCACAATCTCATCGGTTTTAACTCGCTCTGTAATATAACCATTTTCAACCCGACGCAAAGAACCCTTTGGTCGAATAGCTAAAACACAAGCCTCTTCTTCATGCATTCTTTGTAAAAGTCGATCGATATATTTTTGACGAATCCAAGGACGAACACCGTCATGAATCAAAACAACATCCTCCGAAACAGCCGTCAGACCGATGAACACACTTTCCATGCGTGTTTTTCCACCCTTAACAAATAATACTTTACCTGTATCATGCGATTTCACAACACGTGGCAAATCTGCTGGGCTTGCCACAATGACTATTTGCTTGCAATTCGGATCATCAAGAAAAATCGATACTGTTTGTCCTAAAACACTTCTTTTCCCCTTAAAAGAAGCAAATGCTCTACGATAACTTTTCCCCTTTGCTGCACCACTTCCTGCAGCAATCACCAAGACTGAATAATCCATAGACCTCTCCTTCATTTTCCTAACATTTTATCATACCTCTGCAGATTTGTACAAACGCTTAACAGCCCATCCATTAAGATTCCAAAATTGCATAAAATCATACTCCATTAGGCAGCGTGATATCAAGCCATTCCAAGTCATTCAAGTCCATTATATCATTTTCATCAAAGGGATAGGCCTTATTGATGTTTTCTTTGATTTTATCCATTTGTTTTCCATCCTTGCTTATTTCATAAACAGCATAAACCTTTTCTGAACCATTGGCACTGCCCATTTCATAGAGACGACCATCTCGTAAAATCGAAACGAAAATTCTTTCACCCATTCTTTCTAAACTGTCATGTCCTTTTGTTAAGCGAATGAGGCGACCATCTTGAATTGTATAGAGATCAATTAAATTGAAACCACTTTCTGTTCTAAAGGCTATCAACATTTCTTCTCGACCGTCTTTATTAAGATCAAAGAAGGTATAAGAAATGGCATCATAATAACCCATATTATATAGATAAGCAACTTGATTCGTGTTTTCAAAAACTTGAAGTTCATCGTTATCATTATATTGTTCATAAAGATCAATCACTTCTTGGTAAGAAAAAACATCTTGAAAGGACAGTCCTTCTTGATCTTTTTCCCCTCCTGCTTCAAAATAAACAGTTTCTCCTAGAAGATATGTTTCCCCTGAATAATTTTCTAAATACTTGATTTCATAGCGGAGATGGATTTTTCCATCTTTGAGCATGAAAGGATAATCTTTGCCAATGTAAACATAGCTTTGGGAAGCATCACGAATCTTTTCTGGATCAAAATCTTTTTGATCAAAAACCGTATCCACATAAGTTAGCGTTTGGGGATATCTTCTATTATCAATGCGATCTTCGGAAGGGCGTACTCTTTCTTGAGCATCTCGCAAGATTTCTTCTTGAATCGATGCATAGTCCTTGGCATCAAGAACTTGATCCAATTCAATTAAATCACCCGTGTTTAAATCAAAGCTCAAATAATAAAGTTCGTAATCAGTCACACCGCTGTTTCTTATATAATATCCGCTAATCCAAATCATTGAAAAAACATCTTCTTCCTCATAATAATCTAATACAGAAGTAAAAGCCCACATCAGTGGATTGGAAAGAGGATCTTCTCCGCGATTTAGGCGAAGACTTTTTTCTAGATTTGCCTGGTAGAACTTTTCTGCTTCTCTTGCGTCCTGAGAGTCAATGTTTAAGCGGATCCTTTCTGAAGTATGCGGATCCTCTTTCTTCTTCATTTCCTCTGGAAAAATATTGTAAGGGAAGTTTTCGTTTGAAGCAAAAAATTCCTCAACTGTGACCTCGTCCTTAACTTTTTCAATTTCTAAATAAGGCTTGGAATCATCTGCTTTCACTGAACGCTCTAAAAAGTCTCTTCCATATTCATACAAAACTTTCCTTAATTTGATGCCCTCTGGTTCAAAACGATATTTTCCTAACAAATAATTAACCTCGGCAGAAAAACCGAAATTTGCGAAAACCCCTAGATCAACAAAAACTTCCGCTTTACTCTTTTCCAAGGCTTCAAAGTCAATTTCTTGCTTGCTTTTTAAATATGAATCAAAACCAGCGTCTGCTCCCAAAGAAAAATAGGCAATCCCTTTATCAATAAAAACAAGATTGGATTCTGTAAATAAACCACCACCAAAATAAGCTTCGCCATTCAAGCTAATTTTTCGTTCCCTTGCTTTCTCTTTTTCATGATAATACCTTGTAAACTGATAATCTTTAAAACGAAGGCCTTGATTTAATTGTTGGCTATGTGCCTCACGAAAGTTTAATTTAATATCCCCTTCCATGCTCAAACCTGGCCCCATTCTAAATTCAAAATACAAACCCGGCAAAACTGTAAGGTATTGTTTATAATTAATTGCCTCATAGATAAATTGAAAAGATTCCTTATTTTCATTATCATCAAAAACTTCCTGAACAAATGCTTTAACCTTCGCCCACTCAGCAAGATCATCTTCCTTCTTGTCTAAAGACAAAATATCTTTGGGTTCAAAGGTCAATTCATTATCGCTGACCAAGTTAAAATTTAAACTCATGTCCATGTCGCCTAGATTTTTTACATCCAAGAAATAAGTGAATTCCATTTCAAACTTATGCACAATTTGAACGCGATTTTTATCAAAAAAATCTTTTAAGTCTTCGTTTTTCAACATTGCTTCACCCATCGCGGAAGGTTTATCCGAATCCAAAGTAATCACAATCGATCCACGAAGTGCTTCATCGACATTTTCCAAAGAAACATCCAAAAAAGACGTCAGCCCATAACTTTCCGCATTGACGCGAAAACTTTTAAACCAATCACTTTCACGGAGGGAATTTTCCAAGGACATCTTAATATTGTCACTTTCTTGCTTAGAAAAACGAAGTTTATACTCTCCGTATAGATCAATTTCTTCATAAATCTCATCCAGAGCGGGAAGACTCACCTCGTATTCATCTTGAGGAAGCACGCTTTCTATCTTATAAGCAAACGGTTCGACATTCTTCGGTGTTCCGATTAAAATCTCACCCTCTTTGAGATCCAAATCCGTTTTTATTTTTTCCTGACTGAGTACTTCAATCTCTCTATCTGTCTCAATGACAAGATCTTTGAATGCATATTCTTCGACTTGATCTCGATCGATTTTTATTGTTAGAGTGCGAGCATCTTGATAATTTTCATCTGTGAAACGCGTCCCTTCATCTAAGATGAGAAAATACTCCTTGCCCTCTTCATAACCTTTTTGAGGCGGTAAAATTTCATACTTATTATCTTTTTTAGAAATGATTTCTAGATCCAATCGATTCCCATCTTCATCCTCCACTTGGAAGGATGGCGATGTGCTCTCAATTTCAAACTTCTTATCCTTGTTCAAGCGTTTAAGATAATAGTGATCATCTTCTAAAATATAAACATTATCGAAGTCCTTTTCAAAAATTTCTTCAGAAGGTTTCGATCCCTTCAATAAAAATAATGCAACAAAAATAATTAGAAGAACTAAAAGAACCCCAAAGCCTAATTTTTTGCTATCTTGCCATTTTTTCTCCATGCTTCTCTCCTTGTTTTGAATTTTGAATAAATATACCTTCATTATACACAAAGATTTCACACAAACAAGCATGTCAAAAAACTCATTTTTTTCAAAAAGAGAAGTAGACTTCAATTCAAAAATAAATTTACAGCTTTTTTGGTTTTTTATAGAATTTGAAATTGATCAGAACATTTTATGCATATAAATCAAGTAGGCCCCTTCTTCTTTGAAGAATCGCCACAAGAAAAAGGGATGCTTTATTCGCTATCCCCTTTTTTTTAGAAATTTATTTTTTTGTAATAATTTGAAAAGACACTATTCAGCACGTTTACGCATATGTGGAAACAAGATCACATCACGAATCGAGGCACTATCTGTCAACAACATAATGAGACGATCAAGCCCGATTCCAATTCCACCTGTTGGCGGCATACCATATTCCAAGGCCTCAACGAAATCTTCATCCATTTCATTGGCTTCCTCATTACCCAGTTCACGTTCTGCTAATTGTGCTTCAAAACGTTCTCTCTGATCAATAGGATCATTCAACTCTGAAAAGGCATTTGCATATTCGCGACCATCGACAAAGAATTCAAAACGATCCGTAAAACGAGGATCTTCTGCATTCTTTTTAGCCAATGGTGAAATCTCTATAGGATGGCCGTAAACAAAAGTCGGTTGAACAATTTTATCTTCGCAATATGTTTCAAAGAATAGATTCACAACATGACCATAGGCTTTCTCATGTTCTTCAACCTCAAGTCCGCGTTCTTCTGCGATCGCAACAGCTTCCTCATCTGTTTTCACATCCCAAAAATCGACACCCGTCACTTCTTTGATCATATCGACCATATGAATTCGCTGGTATGGAGCTTTCAATGAAATTTCGGTTCCTTGATACGTAATTTCAGTGGTACCTCTTATTTTTTGAGCCAGATATTCTACTAAACCTTCGTTTAATTCCATCATATCTTCCATATCAGCATAAGCTTGATAAGCTTCAATTGTCGTGAACTCTGGATTATGTTTTGGACTCATGCCTTCGTTTCTAAACAGTCGGCCAATTTCATAAACTCGTTCCATCCCACCTACAATAAGACGTTTTAAAGGCAGCTCCGTTGCAATTCTTAAATAGAAATCCATATCTAAGGCGTTATGATGCGTTTCAAAAGGACGAGCAGCAGCTCCGCCTAAAACTGGTGTCAAAACAGGCGTCTCTACTTCTAAAAAACCACGATTATCGAAGTAGTGACGGATTTCACGCATAATCATTGGACGAAGCATCGCCACTTCACGAGAACGATCATTCATGATTAAGTCGACATAGCGACGACGATATCTTTCTTCTTTATCGACAAGTCCATGATATTTATCCGGCAAGGGACGTAAAGCTTTGGTTAAATGAACAATCTTATTTGCCTTAATAGACAATTCTCCATGATTCGTACGGAACATACTTCCTTCAATCCCGACAATATCGCCAAGATCCAATTCTTTAAAATACTCAAAGGCTTCTTCGCCTACCGTATCTTTTCGAATGTAAATCTGAATTTGACCATCGCGATCTTGAAGATGGAAGAATCCTGCCTTACCCATCTTACGAACTGTCATAACACGACCAGCAACCGATGTTTCTGCATTCATTTCATTGAGTTCTTCTTTTGTTTTCTCACCGAATTCTTCAAATAAATCGACCGAGTGAGCACTTGGCTTAAAACCACTCGCAAAAGGCTCAATACCTTTTTCACGCATAGCTTGCATTTTTTCTCGACGAACAATCTCTTGCTCAGTTAATGATTCTGACACACTATCACACTTTCCTCTCCAAGTAGTCTTGTACTATCGTATCAAATTCTTTCAAATTTTGCATCCTAATAAAGGACATTTTTAATTCTCTTGAACGAGGAAGTCCAGCAACAAACCACGTCGAAAAACCTCTCATTCGACGGACTGCTTGTGCTTCGCCTTGCAAATCAATCATCAAAACAAAACGTTCACGAAGCCAAGCAAAACGATCGGGTATACTCATGACTTCCTCATAGACCTCATCTTTTAATGCTGCTTTGATCTCATGAATCAACCATGGATTATGTAAGATTGCCCGGGAAATCATAATCGCATCCGCGGATGTTTCTTCAAACATCGACAAAGCATCATCGACCGTCTTAATATCCCCATTGGCAATCACAGGAATGGAAACAGAACGTTTCACTTCCGCAATCGCTTCACGATCAACCTGACCCTTATACATTTGAGACCGTGTCCTTCCATGAACAGCGATCATCGAAGCCCCCGCAGCTTCTAAAGCTTGCGCCATCTCGACAGCATTTCGACTGTCTTCATCCCAACCTAAACGAATTTTTGTCGTCACTGGCTTCTCGACACGCGAAACCATTTCTGAGACAATCGCATGAGCACGGTCAACTTCTCTCATCAAAGAACTTCCTGCGCCTGTTTTCACAACTTTTTGAACTGGACAACCCATATTGATATCGATAACATCAGCCTTTGTTTTTTGATCAATGTATTCAGCTGCAATACCCATTGTTTGCGGATCTGAGCCAAAAAGTTGTAAAGCTACTTGATGTTCCTCATCTAAAACACGACACATGTCCAGTGTTTTTTCATTTTCATACAAAATCGCTTGGGCACTGATCATCTCGGAATAAATAAGTCCTGGTTTAAAATCTGCTAGCATCAAACGAAAAGAAAGATCACTAACACCAGCCATTGGACCAACGAAAACAGGGTTGTCCAAAAGCAAATCCTTAATCTTGATCTTGCCCATCATAAATCACCTTTAGCGCCGATGCATCAAAATGATATTTTGTTTGGCAATAATGACAAACAAGTTCTGCGCCTCCGTCTTCCATCAAAATTTCTAAATCTTTTTTCCCTAAACTTGCGATAACACGAAGCATTTCCTCACGATTACATGAACATGCATAGTGAACATTAGAGGTTTCTAAAATGCGCACATCGTCAAAAAGTGAGTGAACAATGTTTTCAATATCTTCTTCCTTCACCAATTCAGATACTGGTGGCAAGTTTTCAACAACTTCTTCTAAACGATCAATTTCCTCATCCGTTGCTTCGGGAAGTGCTTGGAATAAAATCGCACCTGCTGACAAGACTCGGTAATTTTGATCCACCGAAACACCAACACTTAAGGCACTAGGGATTTGTTCACTTTGAGCAAAATAATAAGCAAAATCCTCTCCAATTTCACCGCTAACAAGCGGAACACTGGAAACAAATGGATCTTTTCCCTCGGTGATTCGCATGACTTTCAACATACCTGCTCCCACCGCTCCACCAACATCCAGTTTACCATTCTCTTCATTCATCATAAGAATCTTAGGATTCCCAACAAAGCCGCGAACATTTCCCTTTGCATCGGCATCGACAAAAATATTTTTGAGTGGGCCATCACCACGTATCTCAATACGAAGTTTTTCTTTCTCATCTGTCAAAAGAGATCCTAAAATTGAGGCAACACTCAAGCTTCGTCCAAGTGCTGCTGTACTGGTCGGATATAGACCATGGATTTTTTGTGTTTGATCGACAAGAGAAGTCGTATCCACAGCTAAAATACGTACTCGATCCTCTAAAGCAAAAGCTCTTACCACTTTATTCATCAGATATACCTCCTTAAAAAAAGCCCCTGAGGGGCTCTTTCTGATTATGCAGTTTCTAATTCTAAATCATTGTCTTCATCATTCTCTACAGCTGGTTTTCCATCCACAATTCTTTCGATTTGTTCAGCAGTGAGTGTTTCATGCTCTAAGAGCTCATCCACAATACGATCGAGAAGATCACGATTATCCGTAATCAACTTATAAGCGCGATCGTAAGCTTCATCAATGATGCGACGAACTTCTTTATCGATTTCATAAGCAATTTCACCGGAATAGTTTTGTGCTGATGAATAATCACGTCCAAGGAAAACGCTGTCTTGGCTACTATCATATTGAATTGGCCCAAGATTACTCATCCCATAAGACATAACCATCGCACGGGCAATTTTAGTTGCCGATTGAATATCTGCATAAGCACCGGTTGATATTTCACCAAGAACAATCTCCTCAGCGACACGTCCACCTAAATAACCTGTAATCTGACCAATTAAGTCAGAACGACTTTGCGTGTATGTTTCTTCACGAGGGGTCATTAGGTTGTAACCTCCCGCATCACCACGAGGGATAATGGTTACTTTTTGAACAATATTGGCACTTTCCAATTTTAAGCCCACAATCGCATGCCCTGTTTCATGCACTGCAACCATATAACGTTCTTTTTCGGAATATTTTTTCGATTTTTTCGCTGGACCCATGATAACACGATCGATCGCTTCATCAATAATTTCCATTGAAATTCTCTCTTGATCATGGCGAACCGTCAAAATAGCCGCTTCGTTTAGGACGTTTTCAAGATCCGCTCCAGAAAATCCGGGCGTACGACGAGCTATGTTTTTCAACTCAACTTCTTCATCTAAACGTTTATTGCGAGCATGCACTTCAAGAATTTCTTCTCGAGCGCGAACATCAGGCAGTCCCACTGTAATGGTCCGGTCAAAGCGTCCAGGTCGAAGCAAAGCAGGGTCAAGAACATCTTGACGGTTTGTCGCTGCTAAGACAAGAACACCCGAGTTTTCTTCAATTCCGTCCATTTCAACAAGTAATTGGTTTAAGGTTTGTTCCCGTTCATCATGTCCGCCACCAACACCTGCACCACGTTGACGACCGACGGCGTCAATTTCATCAATAAAGATAATACATGGTGCCGTTGATTTCGCTTTTTTAAACATGTCACGAACTCGGCTTGCACCTACCCCTACAAACATTTCAACAAAATCTGAACCGGAAATTGAATAGAAGGGAACATCTGCTTCCCCTGCAGCTGCTTTAGCGAGTAAAGTTTTCCCTGTTCCTGGTGGACCAACAAGAAGCATTCCTTTCGGAATACGTGCGCCCATCTCTTCAAATTTCTTTGGATACTTTAAATACTCAATGAGTTCTTGCATTTCTTCTTTTTCTTCTTCCGCACCAGCGACATCGTCAAAACGAACATTGATATCACCTTGAATCTTGGCTTTCGATTTACCAAAATCAAAGGCTCGGTTTTGACCGCCACCTGCTGCCATTCTTGAGAAGATAAAGAACATGAGTCCTCCCATAATAATATATGGAATGATTGCTAAGAGTAAATTAGATAAGAAGCTGCTTTGATTCGGATCAGCCACTTTCATAGTCTTATCGTTTTCTTGCAAGAGCTCCATCACTTCTTTAACTTGATTCTCATTGTTAATAATTCTTGTGGAAAAATTAACCGCTCGACCTTTTTCTTTATAGACACCTTCGATATCCACAACGGTATTACGCGGTGTCACCACGGTCTCACTCACTTCGTGTTTATTCATCACTTCATAAAATTCTCGAACTGACAAATTTTTTGAAACTTGATGCGTTGCTAACTGGATTAATGTTAGCGCCATCATCAAGGTCAAAATCGAAATGATGATATTATTCTTTTTCTTCATATAAGTTCACTCCCTACTGGTAAATTTCATCTTTGAGAATACCGATGTATGGTAAATGGCGATATTTTTCGTTGAAGTCTAAGCCAAATCCAACAACAAATTCATTGGGGATTTCAAAACCAACAAAGTTCGCCTCAACATCAACTTCTCGTCTCGATGGTTTATCTAAGAGCGTGACCGCTTTGATATCGCGAGCCCCTTTGTTTTTAAGAAGTTGAATAATTGCTTCCAATGTTCGACCCGTATCAATAATATCTTCTACAAGTAAGATATTCATTCCTTTGATCGAACGATCTAAGTCCTTGAGTATTCGAATATCACGTGTTGTTTCTGTACCCTCATAACTGGATACATCCATAAAATCGTACTCTATGTCCATATCAATATATTTAATTAAACGCGCTAAGAAAGGCACAGATCCCTTAAGCAATGCAACAAAGATTAATGGAGCTGTTTCGTCCTTGTAAGATTCCATAATTTCATCCGCTAATTCTTCAC
>JASLJD010000154.1 GCA_030152625.1 Erysipelothrix sp. | reverse complement strand
GTAGGTCGAGAAGCAGACGCTTTAAGATATAAAGCCAAGCAATTGGGTAGAGATACAATTTATACTGCAAGTGAAGCTAGTCAAGGGTTAATAGCACTAGCAAAAGGTGGTTTAACTGTATCTGAAATATTTGTATCAGCGTATGATTCACTAAACTTAGCCGTAGCAGGTACATTAAGTATGGACCAATCAGCTAATATTCTAATAGATACTATGAAAGGTTTTAATATGGTAGCTAGTCAATCTAAAGAGATAGTTGATACTATAGCATATACAGCTAATACTTCAACATCTACAATATCTCAAATTGGAGACGCATTTAGATATTCAGCTTCAGTTGCAAGAACGTTCAATGCAGATATATCTGAAATGGCTACATTAATGCAAGTAATGTCAACTTCAATGAAAGGTAGTAGATTAGGTAGAGCATTGAGAAGTGGTTTAGGTAGATTAGCCGGACCAACTAAGCCTGTTCAAGACTGGTTAGATACACTTGATGTTAGTCCTATTGATAAGCATACCGGACAATTAAGAGGTATTATAGATATAGTTGGAGATTTAGGAGAAGCCTATGAGCGATTAGGACTTAGTAACGCTCAGCAAATAGAAGCAACTAAAGCGTTATTTGGTGAACAATACTATGTTGGATGGTTAGACGCAATTAAGAAAGGTAGAAGCGAACTAGAAGGTATAGTAGATGATATTAGAGAAAACTCAGTAGATTCAGCAGAGAGATTGGCTGATTCTATTATAAATACTACATGGGGTAAATTGAAAATATTTGCTTCAAAAGTAGAAGATAAATGGATTAACTTTTATGAAAGATTAGGAAGTGGTCCAGCAGGAGAAGCTTTTGATGGAGTATTAGATACGCTACTAGCAACTATGAATGTTATATTAGGTGTTGCTGAAATTACACTTTATGTGTTAGGTTCAGTATTTAATTTTATATCAGATAACATAGAGTGGATACTTCCATTATTAATATTATGGGGTTCTCACATGGTATATGTGTCTGCTACAACTACAATGGCTACCATAGCTACAACACTATTAGGTACATCTATAAACTTTGTTACAGCTTCAGTATTAATTCTATTATCAGTATTATTTATGATAGTAGCAGGTGTATTCTTAATAATAGGAGTAGTAAATAAATTAACGGGTAGAACAATATCAGCAGTTGGAGTAATAACAGGAACTATAGCTGGTTCAGTAGCATTTGTTGGAAACATTTTTGTAGCATTGATGAACTTTTTATATACGATAGGTGCTACAATGTATAACTTTATAGTAAGTTTTGCAGAGTTCTTTGCTAACGTATTTAATAACCCAGTAGAGTCAATTCAAATATTATTCTTAAACATGGCAAGATTTGTACTTGATATTATGTTAAGTATTGCTAATGTAATGGATGACTTATTTGATGTAGGTTGGGGAGACGTTGTAACAAGCTGGATAGGAACTATAGAGAAGAAAGCAAATGACATCTATACTGAAAACATGGATAAGTTAGATAGATTAGATGAAACCGATAAACCATTTGAAAGATTTAACATTACCGAATCATTCAAAGAAGGATATAAGTATGGTAAAGATATAGAAGATTCTATAAAGAATAATTTAAAGAATATGTTTAGTTACACTACTCCAGATGAGGATTTTTCAGATATACTTCAAAACGAAGTTCTTGAAAGTCTATTAGATGATGTAAACAACTCAATTGGTGGGTTAGGAGATTCATTAGATAGTATAGGTGGAGATACTTCACGTATTAGAAATAGCGTAGATGAAAAAGAAGATTTAAAATATCTTATGGATTTAGCTTCAGCTTCTGTTATAAACAGATTTACAACAACTGAGGTTAAAGTTGAAATGAATAATGACAACTATATAAACAATGAAATGGATATAGATGGTGTAATTACTAAATTTAGACAAGGACTTGAAGATATAGATGAGATAGTTCCAGAGGGGGTGTAGTATGTATCACGTATTTTTAGATAAAGTTGAGTTACCTATTGCCCCTGGTAAGATAGAACTCAAGATAAAAAATAAAAATAAAACGGTGACCTTACTGAATGAAGGTGAGGTCAACCTTTTAAAAAAACCAGGATTAACTGATATTAATTTTAAGATGAGAATACCTCATGTTGATTTACCTTTTGCAAGAGATACACAATCAGTTGACTTTTATCTTAGTCACTTAGAAGATTTAAAAGTAAATATGAAAATATTTCCATTTATTGTAGTAAGAGGTGATTTTTTATATGATACTTCAATGATGGTAACCTTGGAAGATTATACAATAGATGAAGATAGTAAACATGGACCACTTACTGTAATAAATATTAAATTAAAGCAATTTAGAGACTATAAAGATATTAAGGGTACAATAAAAGAAAAATCTGAAGACGGTAAAACAGTATTAATGGTTCAGGAAAAAGTAGATAGAATATCAGATAGACAAATTCCACCTAATACTACAGTTAGGGAAGGTGAGAGTTTATGGGATGTAGTTATGAGAATGTTCGGTACAGACGTTCAGTATGATAATGTTAAAAGAATTAACAATATAACAGACCCTAACAATTTGACTAAAGGGATGGTGATTTGGAGTGGACACGTTCGAACTAGCAATATTCAATAGAGGAGTTGCTTATTTTCCAGCTATTATAGAACCAATTATATGGGAAGACGTAATGGAAGGTGTACCATCTAAGTTGACTTTTACAGTAGTTAAAGGTCAAGTATTAAACTTTCAAGAGGGTAACCCTGTAAGATTAAGAATCAATGATAAAAATGTATTTTTTGGATTTGTATTTAAGAAACAGAGAAGTGGAGAACACCATATAAAAGTAACAGCATATGACCAGATTAGATATTTAAAAAATAGTGATACTATTGTTTTTCAGAACGCAAGTGCAAGTGATATATTAAAGCAGATTAAAACTGTTAACCCTAGTTTACAATTAGGAGATATTGACGAAACAGGGTATAAATTAGATAGTTATATAGCAGATAATAAAAGCTATATTGAAATGGTAATGGAAGCACTAAATGAAACTACATTGTATACAAATAAAAAATATTTATTATATGATGAGTTTGGTAAGTTGCATTTAAAAGATATTGATAATTTAATTGTACCTGAGTTAATTATAACAGATGAAAACATAGTAGATTTTGACTATGAGACTAGTATTGATTCAGATGTATATAATAAGATTAAAATATTAGTTAAAGACGACCAGGCTGGAATTAGAGACTGGTATATAGCACAAGATACTAATAGTATTAATAATTGGGGATTACTTCAGAAACACGAAACAGTTGGTACAAATACTAATGCTCAATTGAAAGCAGATAGCTTATTAAAACTTCACAATAAGAAAAAAAGAACATTAGATTTAAAGGGAGTTGATGGAGATTTAAATGTAAGAGCTGGATTTAGAGTCATGATAGCTTTGAATTTAGGAGATATTATACTTCAAAATTTTTTAATAGTTGAAACTGTAAAGCATACATTCAGAGAAAATGAACATACAATGGATATAAGAGTTATAGGAGGTGGGTTTAGTGTATGATATGGTTAGAATATCAGAGATAATAAAGAAGATGGCATTAGACGCTGTAGAAAGTAGAAAGCCATTAGAATTATTTACTGGTACTGTATTATCTACTAAACCTTTACTTGTTAAAGTAGATAATAACCTTGAATTAACAGAGAAACAATTAATGATTCCAGAATCACTAACTGATAGATACGTTGATATGGAATTAGAAGAATTGGAATTTGAAGACGCTTATATAAACGGTCAAGGTTCCAATATAAAAATGAATAAAATATTAAGTAAAGTTTATGTAAAAAATGGATTAAGAGAAAATGATAAAATTCTAATGTTAAGAATTGAACAAGGTCAAAAGTTTCTTGTTTTAGAAAGGGTGGTGAGTGAATAATGTTACCAAATAAAGATTTAGATATTAATGATGGTATAGAATTTGATTTTGAGTTCGAAGAACAACCCTCTAAGACGTTTAAAATAGACTTCAATACTAATAGAATAGTAGGAATAATAGACGGCTTAGAAGCAGTAAAACAAGCTGTATTTTTAATATGTAAAGTAGAACGTTATAAATATTTAATTTATGATTGGAATTATGGTGTTGAAATTGACGAGCTTATTGGTGAGAATATATATTATGTTGTTCCTGAATTAAAACGTAGATTCACAGAAGCATTATTACAAGATGATAGAGTATTAAGAGTTGATAATTTTAGAGTTTCAGCTAATCGTGGTTCAGTATATATGGTTTTTGATGTTCATTCAATATACGGTGAGTTTGAACAGGAGGTGGAAGTATGATAAAGTTTGATGAGTTGGTAGATAGAGTACTGAGAAGGATACCAGATGAATATGACAAAAGGCAAGGTTCAATAATTTGGTTATCTGTAGTAGCTATAATACCTGAGATTATAAAAATAATGGCTGAGTCTGAATATGTTAAAAGTCAATTTTTAATGAAGAATGTAAAAGGCTCAGAGTTAGATGATAGAATATTAGATATAACACCTGAAGTTATAAGATTACCAGCTACAAATGCACTTTTAAAAGGTAATCTAGTATCAGATAAGATAGTACCAAATGGCTCAAGATTCACCGGAGGAAAACTATCATACGAAGTTATAAAGCACGTTGAAGATAGTGAATATATATTGAAGTGTGAACAAGCTGGAGACATTGGAAACAGTTATTTAGGTAGAATTATACCGGTATCAGCAATAGATACATTAAAATCTTCACATTTAATATCAATATATACTCCAGGTTATAATCAGGAATCAGATGAATCATTATTGTCCAGATATTATGAGCATTTAAGATTACCGGCTACAAGTGGAAACGAAGCACATTATATATTATGGGCAAAAGAAGTTGAGGGAGTTGGAGATGTTAAAGTAGTTCCTCTATGGGATGGTCCAGGTACAGTAAAAGTGGTTATTATAGACGATAATAAAGAAACTGCAAGTGAAGAATTATTAAATAAGACATATGAGTATATAGAATTAAAAAGACCGGTAGGAGCCAAT
>JASLJD010000002.1 GCA_030152625.1 Erysipelothrix sp. | reverse complement strand
ACTTCAAAAACCATGTCTGCTTCCATCGCATCATCTATTGTAACTTGAATTAAGGTGCGTTGTTCTGGATCCATGGTGGTATCCCAAAGTTGTTCAGGATTCATCTCTCCAAGACCCTTATAACGTTGAATCCGATGTCTTGCACCAAATTCTTCTTTCAATTCTTCAAGTTCTTCATCACTATAGGCATAAGCTTCTTTTCGACCATGCGATATTTTATAGAGCGGTGGTTGAGCGATATAGATATAACCTTGCTCTACCAATGGACGATAAAAACGATAAAAGAATGTTAAAAGTAGGGTTCGAATATGAGCACCATCTACGTCGGCGTCCGTCATAATGATGATTTTATGATAACGTAATTTATCAATATCAAATTCATCGGCGACACCGGTTCCAAATGCTGTAATCATCATCCGAATCTCATTATTATCAAAAATACGGTGTAAACGAGCTTTCTCAACGTTCAGTACCTTACCACGCAATGGTAAAATTGCTTGGAAATAACTGTCTCGACCTTGTTTTGCACTTCCGCCGGCCGAATCACCCTCCACAATAAATATTTCAGATTCTCTTGGGTCACGATTCGAACAGTCAGCAAGTTTTCCTGGTAATGAGCTAACACTGAGTGCTCCTTTTCGACGTGTTAGTTCTCGAGCATTTTTAGCAGCGACACGTGCTTTAGAAGCCACTTGTGCCTTTTCAACAATAATCTTTGCAGTATCGGGATTTTCCATTAAGAAGCGTTCTAATTCTGTCCCAAAAACATTCGAGACAATTCGACGAACTTCACTGTTCCCTAACTTTGTTTTAGTTTGCCCTTCATACTGAGGATCGGGATGTTTGATTGAAATAATCGCTGTCAATCCTTCTCGAACATCATCACCTTGGAAATTATCTTCATCTTTTTTCAATAAATTATGCTCTCGCGCATAATTATTAATAACGCGAGTTAAAGCTAAACGAAAGCCATCCTCATGAGTTCCACCTTCTTGTGTGTTGATATTATTACAGAAGGAATAGATATTGGGTACAAAGCCATCGTTATATTGCATCGCAACTTCAACAACAACTTCTTCCTGTTCTCCTTCACAATAAGCAATATTAGCATGAATAGGATTTTTATTTTGATTCATAAACTGAACATATTCTAAAATACCTTGTTCATACTCAAAACTTCTTTCAGGCATTTCCTCATTTCTTTCATCTTTCAAAGTGATCAACATGCCCTTATTGAGAAAGGCCATTTGTTGTAATCGATCATGTAAGATTTCATATGAGAATTCGGTGCTTTCAACGAAAATTTCAGGATCCGGTTTAAAACGAACTGTAGTTCCTTTTTCATCGCTAGCGCCAATATCACTGGCTTCATGCGATGTTTTTCCGCCATTTTCAAAACGAACACGATAAGCACGGCCATCAATATTTGTCACAACCTCTAAATATTCTGACAAAGCATTCACAACTGCAGCACCGACCCCATGAAGACCACCGGAAACCTTATAAGCACCTCCACCAAATTTACCCCCTGCATGCAATACAGTGAAAATGGTTTCTAAGGTTGATTTACCTGTCTTTTCATGTACCCCTACTGGAATACCTCGACCATCATCTTTGACGGATACTGAGCCATCTGTGTGGATGACAACATGAATACTGTTCGCATGTCCTGCAAGAACTTCGTCAACAGCATTATCAACGATTTCCCAGACTAAATGATGCAAACCACGCGAAGATGTGGTCCCTATATACATTCCAGGACGTTTTCTAACCGCTTCAAGCCCTTCTAAAACTTGAATATCGTCCGATGTATACGAATGTTCTACTTTCTTTCGATCCATATGTTAACCTCCTTGGTAAACCTTCCCGTTTTCAATTTCAAAAACGCGTAATGATTTTTCAGTTTGTAAAAACGATAAATCGGTTGTGCTAATAAATACTTGCATTTCATCTGGCAATACCTTTAAAACTTCATAACGACGTTGCTCATCCAATTCTGAAAAGAGATCATCTAAACAAAGAATTGGATATTCACCACTCAGTTCATGAATAAGCTTCGTCAACGCCATTTTATAAGCTAAAACAATTAAACGTCTCTGACCTTGGGATGCAAGTTCAGAGACTGCTTGATCATCCATTATAAAAAGAATATCTTCTCGATGAAAACCACGATGTGTCATCCCAAATTTTCGATCTCGTTGTAAACTCGAGGAAAAGATATCTTCCAACGATTGAATAAAATCTTCTTGTTCTAAATCAATCGCACTTTGATATTGCATGCCCACCTTCTCATCCATTTTGCTAATCATTGCAAAATACTCTTCTAAGTGGGGGTTCAGTGCATCGACAAATTTTTTTCTATATTCAATCACTTCCGCACTGACTTCAATCAATTTTTGAGTCAAGATGTCTAAATATAATTCATCGATATTCTCTTCTTTAAGATAACTGTTTCTTTCTTTGAGTAGATGCTGCGCTCGATTAAGTTTTTTTAAATATTCTGGTGAAATTTTTCCCAGTTCATAGTCGAATTCACGACGACGGACACCTGGACTGGTGATGAATAGATTTAAATCATCTGGGTTGAATAAAACCACATTACAGTAACCTATAAATTCACTTAAACGTGCCATCGACACTTGATTCACTTCAAAATATTTTCCATCTTCACTGATGACAGCTAATAAATCATAATCTTTTCCCTTTGCATCCATTTTAGCTTCAATTCGAGCAAAGTTTTCATCATGCTCTATCAGTACTCGATCGTTGCGCACACGAAAAGATCGCGCTGAAGATAAAAAAACAATCGATTCGATAAGATTTGTCTTTCCTTGACCATTGTCACCATAAAACACATTAATATGATTTGAGAAAGACAAGTTGACATCATTTAGATTTCGAAATTGACGAAGCGATAAAGTTTGTAATTTCATTCCTTTTCTTCTTCGATATCGTAAATTTCACCGTTCACTTCAACACGATCTCCAGGATAAATTTTCCGACCTCGGCGATAATCAGCTTCACCATTTATTTTAATATCAAATTCATGAATACGATGTTTTGCTTCGCCGCCTGATTGAACGTAGTCATTTAACTTAAGAAATTGTCCCAAAGTTATGTAATTTTCTTTTTTACTCATTTTGACCACCTTTTTATACATTATCATTATACTACATATTCTTCATTTTCTCCACTATATAAGCATTATTATTTCCTTAATTCACCTCGGAAACATAGATTTAAACAATTAAAAAAAGCTACGATGAATCATTTCAATCGCAGCTTCAATTATTTTTGTTTTTTATAGCTTAAGACTTCATTTTCCAAGGACGAAATCATATACATGAAAAATTTGATCCTTGTTTCAGATTTGCACGATCAATCATTAAGCAGGTCATCAAGAACTTTCTGAATAAAAAACCAATCCATTAAATTGGGATAGATTACTGGCTAAGTCCGTAGGGACACTTCCTTCCCAACAATCAAAACTAAAAAGAGCAAGTTGACTCTTAATTTCTAAGTATTAACGAGATTTACCTAAGTTAAAAGAAAAATGCCGCTTAAAAGAAGAAATGCAATGGAAAAAGTACCGTGTTCCCTCCTGATGAATTATTTATCAACCCAATTTAAAGATCGATTAACTGCTTTATTCCATCCTTTAAGTAAGTTATCA
>JASLJD010000137.1 GCA_030152625.1 Erysipelothrix sp. | reverse complement strand
GGATGCGATTGAAGCCATTGAAGGGGTGAGCGGACAATTTTTCTCATCGGGACAATATCAAATCATTCTTGGAACAGGCCTTGTGAATAAAGTGCATGCCCAATTTTCAGGACTGCTCGATGGTCAAGCAATGGACGATGTGAAAGAGGCAGCTTACGCCAACATGAACATCTGGCAAAAAATATCTCGGACATTGGGGGACATCTTTTTACCAATTATTCCTGTTCTTGTTGCAACCGGTCTTTTTATGGGACTTCGCGGACTGATTTTGAGCTTTGATGTCGATGTTAATCCGCAATTTTTAGTCTTTACAGAAGTGTTAACTGACACGGCCTTTGCCTTTTTACCAGCATTGATTGCTTGGTCGACTGTTCATCGCTTTGGTGGAAGTCCAGTCATTGGTTTAGTCTTGGGGTTAATGCTCGTTGCGCCACAATTACCCAACGCTTATGCTGTTGGTAGTGGTGAAGCGGATCCGATTATCTTCAGTATACTGGGCCTTGAACTCCCGGTGATGGGTTATCAAGGATCGGTTATTCCAGCATTGTTTGTGGGAATCATCGCCGCCAATATTGAGCAATGGCTGCGTACGAAGGTGCCAAATATCTTAGATTTGATTCTTACACCATTTTTAACTTTACTTTTAAGTATCAGTCTTGGCCTTTTCATTGTTGGTCCAATCATGTATAAAGTAGAGTTAGCTGTTCTTGCAGCCTTTATGAAGTTTCTAAGCTTACCTTTAGGATTAGGTGGATTATTGATTGGCGGTTTAAATCAGATTGTTGTGGTATCCGGAGTACACCATGTCTTGAATACTTTGGAAGTTAATTTACTGGCTGAATTGGGACAAAACCCTTATAACGCAATCATCACAGGAGCGATGGCTGCACAGGGAGCCGCAACGCTAGCAGTCGCTTTAAAAGTTCAAGATCCTAAGAAAAAATCACTTTACTACAGCTCAGCGATACCAGCCTTTTTAGGTATTTCAGAGCCGGCTATTTTCGGTGTAAACTTACGTTACATTAAGCCCTTTATCTTTGCGCTAGCAGGTGGAGCAGCTTCCGGTATGTTCGCAAGTTTAATGGGTCTTGCTGGTAATGGTATGGGGATTACAGTTATTCCTGGAATACTGCTCTATGTAGGTAACAACTTAGGACTTTATCTTTTGACAAACCTGATTGCGATGGCCGTTTCTTTTGGCCTGACTTACAGTTTCTTTGATCCGAATGAAATTTAAATGAATATGCTATGATTAAAAGAGGTGATTCGATGAAAAAAGTAACGATTAGCGATATAGCTAAAATGGCAGGGGTGTCCAAAAGTACCGTCTCTCGCTACTTAAATCAAGGTTATGTTAGTCAAAAGAATAAAGAAAAGATTCAAAAAGCGATGGACGAAACCAATTATCAAGCAAATTTCTTCGCGCAAGCTCTTAATGCGGATCGAAGTTCACTCATTGGCGTAATCATTCCTCGATTCGCCTCTTTCACAGCGAATAAAATTTTGACGGGTATCGATGAATGCATGAAAAAAAGAGGCTATGAAATTTTCATCGCCTCTTCAGATCTTAATCCCCAAGAAGAGTTAAAACAGATTCAAAAATTTGTGCAAATGGGGGTGGATGGTGTGATATCCATGACCACAAAAATTACAGCGGATCATGTTTCTTTGAGTAAAGAAAGCAAGGTGCCTATTCTATATTTAGGACAGAGTCATCCGGAAATTCCTACTTTTGCCATCGATGATTATCGACTGGGTAAATTGGCAGCAGAGTATTTAGCTAAGCAAGATTTCGAAAAAGTTTGTTATTTGGCGGTCAGTGAAGAGGATGAGGCTGTCGGATATTATCGGAAGAAAGGTTTTATCGATCATTCGAAGCAAGAAGTTTCGGTTATTGAAAGTGATTTTAGCTTTGAAGCGGCCTATCGAAAAGCGGAAATGATTATGGATCAAAATTGCGATGCTTTAGTATGCACAACCGATAATATGGCTATTGCCGTCTTGCGTTTTCTATTGGAACAAAATATCCAGGTTCCAGAAGAAATATCCGTCTTATCTTTTGGTGGCTACGATGTTTCCGCCGCAATCCATCCGCCACTTTCAACCTTATCCATTAATTATGTTGGCTTTGGTCAAGCAGCGAGCAGCTATCTTTTTAATTTAATGGAAGATCGCCATTATCGACCACAGTCTAATCTTTATGAAGATTTTTATGTTTTAGAAAGACAAAGTATCAAGAAAGGAAGCTGAGCTTATGCGACCGAAATATCATTTAAGCGCTCCAAAAGGTCTTATCAATGATCCCAACGGTTTTATTTATTATCAAGAGGAGTTTTATCTTTTTTTTCAATGGAATCCCGATGCCCTCGAACATCAAAATAAGCATTGGGGACTACAAAAAACCCAAGACTTCATTCATTTTACGCCAACAGAAATAGCCCTCTCTCCCGATCAAAGTTATGATCGAGATGGTTGTTATTCGGGAAGTGCAAGGATTGAAGATGATAAACTATATCTTATTTATACAGGGAATGTGAGAACTGAAAATAGTAGAAGTAGCTATCAATGTTTGGCCGAAAAAACAGACAGTGCTTTTGTCAAACGAGGGCCTATTCTCGATAAGATTCCCAAGGCTTATACCGATCATTTTCGGGATCCTTTTTATTTTCAACGAAATGGTCAAGATTATTTTGTCATTGGTGCGCAAAGTGAAAATCAAAAGGGGAAAGCCTTACTTTATGATTGGCGTGATCTCAAGAATCCCCAATTGCTCGGTGAAATCAAAACAAACTTTGGGGAAGAAGCCTATATGTGGGAATGTCCCAATATATTACAGTTTCCCCAAAAAGATGTGTTTATTTTTTCACCCCAAGGAATTCCAAGAGAAACATATCGCTATCAAAACATTTATCATTCTTTATACAGTATTGGCGAATTGAATCTTGATAACTTATCATTTCACAGTGAACACAGTGAAGAATTGGACTATGGTTTTGATTTCTATGCTCCCCAAGTTTTGCAAAGCCATCAATTACTTATCGCGTGGATGGGGGTTCCAGAACATGAAGAAAAACATTTAAGCCGGAAAGAAAACTGGCTTCACTGTTTAACAATGGTTCGTGTTTTATCCATTGAAAACAATCGACTCTTGCAAAAACCGCACCCGAATTATCGCAAGTTGAGACAAAAATCGCAATCGATAGAAAAAGGACAATTTATCGCAACTAAGTTTGGTGAGATATTATTAAGTCTCGATTTGACAGAAGATGCTTCTTTTGAACTTCTTTTATTCAAGTCTGAAAACTATGAGACATCGCTTCGTTTCAAAGAGGGCGTTCTTTCTTTAGATCGAAATCGAAGTCAAGCTTTATCGGGTGTTCGTCGTTTGAAATTGGGAGATATCAGTAAGCTCGATTTAAATATTTTCATGGACCAAAGTACGCTTGAAATATTTATCAATGATGGACGCTACGTTATGAGTTCTCGTGTTTATAATGAAGAGAAAGAAGTGGGCTTTGTTTTGAAAGAATGTGATGGTATCGAGATCAAAAGCTATCAGTATTATTCATTTGAGGTGAAAAAATGAAACGAATTATTACAATTGGCGAAGTGCTTGTTGATATGATGATGACAGACTTCCCACTTTATGAGGCCAAGTTTGGCGGAGCACCTGCGAATGTGGCCATGAACCTTGCGAAGTTTGGCTCAAAAACTTCTTTTTTAGGTAACTTTGGC
>JASLJD010000036.1 GCA_030152625.1 Erysipelothrix sp. | reverse complement strand
TATGGTTCAAAAGAAGAAAGAGCGTATCTCAAACAAGAATGGATGAGAAAAATCAAACGAACTGTCCATATCACAGCTTCTTTTTGGTCCGTTGAACTACAAATTCCTTGGGTTCTGTTTCAATCACATCAAAAAGCTATGAGCAAGGATGTCTTCTATTTTAATGCTTATAAAATATCAGAAGATCCGGAACATCTTCATTTCCAAAGCCTTTTCAAGGTAAAAAGCAATGAGCCCGATTTTCATCGTCCTGAAGATTTTGGGAAAACTATGCTAGTAAAATAAGAAGTGTCGCAAGGAGGGCTGCTCGTCTTTAATCTGCTTGTTTCGGCTTCTCTAAAGTCCTGTTTTTAATTGCCAAGAGAATATAAAAAAGTTGTATTGAATTGAACTTTAAAAGTTCAATTCAATACAACTTTGATTTTGATTTAAATGGTGCGGGTAAGAGGGTTCGAACCTCCACGCCGAAGCACATGATCCTAAGTCATGCGTGTCTGCCAATTCCACCATACCCGCATATTTCTTTGCCTTTAGATTATAACAAGCAGACAAAGAAATAGCAAGTCTTTTTTAAAAGTATTTAATCCTAAATTTTGAAAAGTTTAAATCACCATGTATTTCGATCTTATGAGCTTGTTCTTGTTTATATTCAGGCTTGTTTTTAGATCCTGCAAAGATCCGATTACTGTAGTCGATAATTTCAGTGTTTTCAGGAATCATGAGGCTTAGATTTGAAAAACTGACATTCAAAACGATTTTCATCGGCTCATAGCTCAAGCTTTCAGGATCCAAGACAATCTCAGAAGATGAGAAATTACTTTCCAAATAACCGTAATGAAGATTTTGACCACGAATATAACTGCGATTGTTTTTAAAGTTATTCTGAATATTGAATTTTCCGTTCGGACTGTAGATATTTTCTTTTTCCAGATCTAGTCTAAAGATCTTTTTTTTTTGAAAGATAATATTGAGCCCAAGACTGAGTAAAATACCCGACACGATGGTTAAGAATTTATTCGGATAAAGGTCGAAAGAACTCGCATTAACAAGAAATGCGAAAGTGAGGGGCATAATAAGGCCCGGGAAGCTAAGTGGGCTGATATTCATAATCGCGATAAAAAACAAAATAGCGGTGAGTGATAAACGAAAGAAATCAGGTCCAAAAAAGGCAATGTTTAAAGAATATAACATTAATCCAATTGCAAAGACAACAAGAAGAATACCTACAATGATATCCTGTCGTTTATTCATACTTATTGCTCCTTTCGTAAAGATTTGAGTAATTCAATTTCTTGCATAAAACCCTCATCATTTTTGTGAGGTGTTTCAAGATAAAATGGTAAATGTTTCAGTTTTGGATGATTGATAATTCTTTCAATAGTCTTCAGTCCTAAACTTCCTTCACCGATTTTTTCATGTCGATCCCGGTGGGACTTGAAATGATTTTTACTGTCATTTAAATGAATAGCATGTAATTTTTCAAGCCCTATTTTCTCATCAAATTCTTCAATAATTGCGTCCAACTCATTCGCAAGATCGTAGCCCGCATCATATAAGTGACAAGTATCCCAGCAAACACCGATTTTTTCTTTCACTTCAACCTTATCAATAATAGCAGCAAGCTCATCAAAGTTACGTCCAATTTCGCTTCCTTTCCCAGCCATTGTCTCAAGCAGTACAATGGTTTCTTGTTCAGGATCTAAAACACGATTAAGCATGCTAGAAGTATATTCAATCGCTTTCTCAGGGCCTTGTCCAACATGACTGCCCGGATGGAAGTTATAGAGACTTCCGGGGATGTTATTTAAACGCTTAAGGTCATCGATCATTAACTCTTCAGCAAAATTTCTTGTCCAAGCCTTATCACTGCTTGGGTTCATCGTATAAGGAGCATGCGCTAAGACATGATGAATGGCTCCTTTTTCAAGATATTGATTTAATTTCATAACATCATCTAAATCCAATGGATTCGCTTTTCCACTTTTGGGATTACGTGTGAAAAATTGAAAGGTATTAGCGCCTATATCTAAGGCTTTTTTACCCAAACCTTCGTATCCATTTTCTAAAGAAAGATGTGCTCCAATAATAAACATATTCACTTGCCTCCTAATGATTATAATTCTACTAAATAAAAGTCAAACTAACAAGGAAAGAAAGAACAGAGCTAATTAAATATTAGCTCTGTATTTTTTCTTGCTGTAAGAGATAGATAACAGCTCCATATAGATTGGCTTTGTCCTTGTACTTACACAAGACAATCTCTGGTGAGAAGACTTGTTTACCAAACATTTTAAAGACACGATCATGGAAAGCCTTTCGGATCCAAGCAATTAAATTCTTATCTTGACTAACCCCACCGCCAATACAAATGACTTCAGGATTGAAAACAGTGCTGATCTGTACAAGACCTAAGGCGATATACTTAAGCCAAGTTTCCATTGCTTTTTGAGCGTTTTCATCTTTTTGGTAATAAAGATCGAAGACGTCTTTGGCTTCACTAACTTCTTTTTGACTATAGTTTTTATAGAGATCCACTAAGCCACTTGCAGAAGCGACCCATGCAAGGGAGATAACTTTTTCTTCATTGATGGCAATGGGGATGGAGGAAAACTCTCCGGCAAAGCCATCTTTCCCAATTAAAACTTCACCATCATAGCTTAAAGCACCACCAATACCTGTACCAATGATAAAGGAAGCACTGCTTTTTCGCCCTTTAGCTGAACCAATATGAAGTTCACAAAGTCCTGCTGCTTTGGCATCATTCAATGCAGATACAGGTCTTTGAAAACGACGACTCAGTTCTTCAACGATATTTGTTTGATAAAGAGGGCGAACGTTAATCGAAGCTCTTGTGGTAATGGAACCATCTTTTTCAATAACACCAGGAGCAGAAACCCCCACAGCCTCAAAATTATTTGTTTTATGAATTGCCTGTTGATA
>JASLJD010000018.1 GCA_030152625.1 Erysipelothrix sp. | reverse complement strand
ATGCGATGAAACGAATTGAGCTTCGTAAAGGAGGCATTGAGTGGGAACGCAAATAATAGGATTGATCGTATTAATTATGATGAATGCTTTTTTTGCCGGCAGTGAAATTGCATTCATCTCTTTGAATGATTCAAAAACACGCAGTTTGGCCGAGGAAGGCGATCGTAAAGCGCGTTATATCATCAAATTAAAAGAAGTACCGAATCGTTTTCTTTCGACGATTCAAATCGGTGTTTCCCTCGCAAGTGTTCTCTCAGGGGTCTTTGCTTCGGAAGCCTTTGCCGAGGTTTTGAGCCAGTGGGTCTTAGCGAATGCTGATTTTTCACCCTCTTTAGTCAAAACTTTGTCGATGTTGATCATTACTTTGATTACTTCGTATCTCATGCTTGTTTTTGGGGAATTAGTTCCTAAGCGTGTTGCTATGAATAATCCTGAACGTTTTGCTAATATTGCGATTTACCCCTTATGGTTTTTGTCCAAATTGACGACTCCGATTGTTCATTTCTTATCCTTTTCGACCAATCTTATCTTACGTCTTTTAGGTATTGATCCCGATAAGGTTGATGAAGAAGTTACCGAAGAAGAAATACGGATCATGGTCGATGCAGGAGAAATTGATCTCAGTGAAAAAGAAATGATCAATAATATTTTTGAGTTTGATAATAAAGAAGTTGGCGATATTATGACGCATCGAACGGAAGTCATTTCGATTGATGCGGCATGGAGTTTTGAAGACATCTTAGATTTAGTGAATGAACAACGATTTACTCGTTACCCTGTTTATGAAGAAAATATGGATAATATCATTGGTGTCATTCACTTAAGGGATCTTTTACGCTATATTCATGTGCGCGATAAAAATCAATTCCATATCGAAAAAGTTTTGATGGAAGCTTATTTTGTTCCAGAATCAAAACGTACGGATCAGATGTTTAAAGAACTGCAGATGCATAAAACACACATGGCGATTGTTGTGGATGAGTATGGCGGGACGGCGGGCATTGTTACGATGGAGGACTTGATTGAAGAGGTTATGGGAAATATTCTCGATGAGTACGATGATGAAGAAGAATTGTATGATATCGTGGAAGTTCATCCGGGTGAATATCTCGTTGCCGGTGCTTGTGAATTGGATGATCTTGAAGAAGTTTTAGAGGCCAATCTTCCACTGGAAGACTACGACACAGTCAGTGGCTTTATCATTGGCCATTTGGGTCGCATTCCAACAGAAGATGACATCAGTAATGAGGAATCGTGTGTTTATTATGATAAGTACCAATTTTGGATTGTGGAAATTGACGAAAAAGTAATCAGTCGAGTTCGAATACTCGAAATGGAAGAAGCAGAAGAGGAAGCACTTTAAAACTGCTTTTTCTTTCTATAAGGAGGCAGAGTAATGATTTATCAAAATATTGCCGATCTCATTGGTAAAACACCTGTTTATCGTGTACGAAGTATTGAAAAAGCCTTGAATTTACAGGCCGAAGTTTATGTGAAATTGGAGTTTTTTAATCCAGGCGGAAGTATCAAAGATCGTGCTGCTTATCAAATGTTTCAAACTGCAAAAAAAGAAGCTCGTATTGATGATGAAACGGTGATCATTGAGCCAACCAGTGGCAACACAGGGATTGGGCTTGCGATGCTTGCAGCGCATTATGGTCATCCGATTATTTTGACGATGCCTGAAAGCATGAGTGAAGAAAGACGGAAAATCTTACAGGCATATGGTGCGAAACTTGTTTTAACGCCCGCTAAAGAAGGGATGAAAGGTGCGATTCAACGTGCTGAAGAACTCGCGCAAGAATACCCTAATTCATGGATTCCATCTCAATTTGATAATCCAGCGAATGCGAAAGCGCATTATCTCACAACAGGTCCGGAGATCATCGCTGATTTTCCACAAGGTTTGGATTATTTTGTCAGCGCTGTGGGAACGGGCGGTACTTTGACCGGGGTTGCGCAAGCTTTTGAAAAAGTTGACTATTCAACAAAAATCATTGCAGTTGAACCCAAAGATTCGGCAGTTTTAAGTGGGAAGAAGGCTGGTTCGCATAAAATCCAAGGCATCGGCGCTGGCTTTGTGCCCTCGATTTTGAAGACGAAATGCATCGATGAAATTATTCAAGTAAGCAATGAAGAAGCCTTTGATTATGCGCGAATGCTTGCGAAAAAGGAAGGACTTTTAGTCGGTATTTCTTCTGGGTCAGCGCTTGCGGCAGCCGTTGCCTTAGCGCAAAGAGAAGAAAACAAAGGAAAACAGATTCTTGCGATTTTACCGGATACCGGTGAACGTTATCTTTCCAGTGAACTATTTCAAGTCGATTAAAAATATGCTATATTAAAGAGGATGAAAAGAAAGCATAGGTGGCATAGGTGAAAGAACAACTTGCAGTGTACGAACAAATTGCCCTTGATTTAGCTGCACGTATTGTGCGTGGTGATCTGAAAGAAGGGGAAATTTTATCGGGCCGTTCGGTCCTTTCAAGTGAATACTCTGTTTCGCCAGAAACCATCCGTCGCGCTTTGAATCTTTTGAGTGATTATGATTGTGTTAAAATCTTATCGCATCGTGGTGTGATGATTCAAAAGAAGGAGCATGCGGTTAAATACTTAGAAGCCAGCTCCTCCATGCAAGATGTTTCAGAATTACGTTATAAGCTGGGTGTTTTGATGGATAAAAGGCGGGCATTGGATCGGGAAATTGAGACTTTACTGGATGCTTTGATTGATATGAACAGTCGTTTTTCTTTTTCCAATCCGAGTAAACGCTTTGAATTAGAAATCGAAGAAGGGGCAGCTCTTGTGGGTGAGAGCATTGCAAGTTCTTCGTTTTATCAAAAAACTAAAATGACAATTATTGCGGTTTACCGCGAGGGGAATCTCTTTTTGTCCCCTGATCCGAAGTTTGTATTCAAAGCAAAAGATGTTTTGAACTTAGTGGGTCACATGCGAGATTTGGCTTCGGCTGAAGCCTTGGTTCATAAAGAAAATCATAACTAGAGACATGCTTTTTAAATTTTGCTTTGCAGAGAGAGGTTGTTTGCTGTGAAACCTTAGGCAAATTTAGGGAGTGCTCCTTTAGTCAGATGGCCAAAAGCCCGTTTAATAAGCGTTACTTTATTGGGTAGAGATGTACACATAAGTGTAAATCAGGATGGTACCGCGTGAAAACGTTCCTGGATAAGGGATGTTTTTTTTATTTTTTATAGGAGGTTGTGTAGGATGCAATACCGTTCAAGTAAAGAAATTAGACAAATGTTTTTAGATTTTTTCGTATCGAAAGATCATGAGATCAAAGAAAGTGCGAGCTTAATTCCGCACAATGATGACACACTTCTTTGGATTAACTCCGGTGTGGCTGCTTTAAAAAAGTATTTTGATGGCAGTGTTAAAGCAGAGAACCCGCGCATTGTGAACATCCAAAAATCCATTCGTACAAACGATATTGAGAATGTTGGGAAAACAGCTCGTCACCATACCTTCTTTGAAATGATGGGGAATTTCTCCATTGGTGACTATTTTAAAAAAGAAGCGATTGCTTATGCTTATGAGTTCTTGTTTTCGGAAGAGTGGATGGCTTTTGATATTGATAAGGCCTATGTGAGTGTTCATCCCAGTGATGAAGAAGCTTACCGTATTTGGACAGAAGATTTCAACTTTCCTAAAGAACGTATTTTAAAGACAGAAGATAATTTCTGGCAAATCGGGGATGGCCCTTGTGGTCCGAACACAGAAATCTTTATTGACCGTGGAGAAAAATACGATCCTGAGGCTTTGGGCGAAGAACTCTTTTTTAAAGATTTAGAGAATGATCGTTACGTCGAAATTTGGAACATTGTTTTTTCCCAATACGATGGTGTGGAGGGAGAGGCTGTTGAGAGCTTCAAGGAACTTCCTCAGAAAAACATCGATACCGGTATGGGCTTTGAAAGACTTGTGAGCCTTGTTCAAGATGCGGAAACGAACTTTGACACCGATTTGTTTATGCCGATTATTCAAGCAAGTGAAGCCAAAGCAGAAGTGACTTATCAAGAAAATCCAATGGCCTATCGTGTCATTGCTGATCATATTCGGACGATTACTTTTGCTATCAGTGATGGGGCAAGCTTTGCGAATGAAGGACGTGGCTATGTCCTACGTCGTTTATTAAGACGTGCGTCTCGTTTTGCCCGCCAAATCGGCATTGAAGATCTTTTCTTTGCCGATTTGGTGGATGTTGTGGTGGAAGAAATGGGTGAGTTTTACCCACAACTTATTGAACGTCAAGAACTTGCGAAACGTTTGATTAGCAATGAAGAAGAACGATTCGCTAAGACACTTGAAGATGGG
>JASLJD010000073.1 GCA_030152625.1 Erysipelothrix sp. | reverse complement strand
AGAAGAACAAAGAGCTGTTGCTTATGAAATTATTTCACGTGAATTTACAATTGATGAGTATTATCAAGAACTCTTAAAAAAAGGTATTATTACAGAAGAATTATTAGCGAAAAGTAAGTTGAATTAACTCAACTTACTTTTTTATTTGACAGTTTTTGAGAAAACGTTATAATTAAATTAGCAGTCAATCGATAAGAGTGCTAAGAAAGGAATGGTAAAGTGAAACAGTATAAAACAGAATCGAAACGTCTTTTGGATTTGATGATTAATTCAATTTATACAAATAAAGATATTTTCTTGCGTGAATTAATTTCAAATGCAAGCGACGCGTCGGATAAACTTTATTTTGAATCATTGCAAAATGAGGACTTAGACATCGCACGTGAAGATCTCTTTATTCGTCTTGAAGTCGATGAAGATAAGCGAACTTTATCGATTATTGATCGGGGTATTGGGATGAATGAGGAAGAAATCGAAAATTATCTGGGTACGATTGCGAAGAGTGATTCCCATGCATTTAAAGAAGCCTTAGCGGATGAAGAAGCGGATCCTGTTGATATTATTGGTCAGTTCGGTGTTGGCTTTTACTCCTCTTTCATGGTCAGTGATAAGGTAGAAGTCATTACTCGAAGATTTGGTGAGGATAAGGCCTATCGTTTTGTTTCTGAAGGGATGGACGGCTATCAAATTGAGGAAACAAATCGTGAAGAGCATGGAACGACGGTCATCTGCCATTTTAAAGAAAATACTGAGGAAGAAGATTATGACCAATATCTTCAAGCCTTTACATTAGAACGATTAATAGAAAAATACTCAGACTATATTCGTTACCCAGTTCAAATGAAAAATGAAGAGGGGGACTGGGAAACAAAAAACTCCATGATTCCTTTATGGAAGCGTTCCAAATCAGAAGTGAAAGAAGAGGATCTCAATCAATTTTACAAAGAGAAGTTCTTTGATTATGAAGATCCCTTGCATACGATTCAAATGAAAGTTGAGGGTATGCCTTCATTCGATGCTCTTCTTTATATTCCAAAGAGAGTTCCCGCTAATTTTTATTCGACAGCTTATGAACCGGGTTTACAACTCTATAGCCGTGGGGTTTATATTATGGAAAAAAATAAGGATTTACTTCCGGAGCATTTCCGCTTTGTTAGAGGTCTTGTTGATTCGCCGGATCTGTCTTTAAACATTTCCCGGGAAATATTGCAACATGATCATCAATTGCAACGCATTGCACGAAGAGTGGAAAGAAAAATTAAGTCAGAGCTTGAATTAATGATGCGTAATGATCGTGAGAAATACGAAACATTTTGGGAACAGTTTGGTTTGAGTATTAAATATGGGGCATATGCTGAGTTTGGTGCTCATAAGGATAAACTTCAAGATCTTATTTTGTTTAAATCATCGCATGATTTAACGTATACAAGTTTCAAAGAATATGTTGAGCGAATGCCGGAAGATCAAGAGGATATATACTATGTCTCTGGTGAAAACTTGAAGCAGTGTCAAATGTCTCCTCAAGCGGAGTATGTTACTGAAAAAGGCTATGAGGTTCTTTATTTAGATGAGGAAATTGATGAATTTGTCATTCAAATTCTTCAAGAATACGATGGGAAGGCGTTCAAGTCCGTTCAAGAACAAGATCTTGATCTCAGTGATGAAAAAGAAAAAGCACTGATTGAAGAAAAAGCAGAAGAGAAAAAAGATTTGATCGAAGCGCTTAAAGAAGCCTTAAAAGACAAGGTGGATGATGTTGTCTTATCGAAAAAACTGGTATCGCATCCTGTCTGCTTGAGCGCAGATGATGACTTGTCCTTTGAAATGGAAAAAGTTTTGAATATGATGCCGGAAGCTCAAGAAGGATTCAAGGCAAAAAGAATTTTAGAGATTAATCCAAAACATGAGCTATTAGAGGCATTGGATAAAATTTATGCCAAAGATGAGGCTTTATTAGAGGATTATGCTCAAGTCTTGTACGATCAAGCTTGCTTGATCGAGGGCTTAGACATTGAAGATCCGATTGCCTTTTCAAAGCGAGTTGCTGATTTAATGATTCATGCTATTGACTAAGAGAAAGCAATGCTTTCTCTTTTTTTTTGACATATGATACAATGTAGGCAGTAAATGAGGGATAAATTGATACTTGATTTCACAGTGATTGATGCGGAAACAACTGGTCGCAGCAATCAATATGAAGATGTTACAGAAATTAGCGCAATTCGTTATCGAGACGGTATGATCGCTGCCAGTTATTCAAGTTTAGTTCGATCTGAAAACAGTATTTTACCTTTTGTAGAAAATTTAACAGGTATTCGTAATGAGATGATTAAAGATGCACCGAAGATGAGCGATATCATCGATGAACTTGTGATTTTTATTGGGGACGATATTATTTTAGGTCATGATGTCGATTTTGATTTTTCTCTATTGCAAGATGCTTATCGGGACAAGTACGATAAGGTTTTAGAGAATCAGACAATGGACACTTTAAAAATGGCTCAATGTTTAGTGAAGGATAGTAAGAATCACAAGCTTGAGACTTTGTGTGAATATTTTGGAATTCGAAGGGAAAACGGTCATCGTTCACTCTATGATTGTTATCAGACTGCAGAAGTGTATTTTGCATTGTTATTGAAATACGGGGAGGAAGTCTATGAATGTCTATGATTTTGATAAAACCATTTATGATGGGGATAGTTCCATTCATTTTTATTTGTATATCTTGAAGAAGTATCCAAAAGTCATTCGTTTTTGGCCAGAGCAGATAAAGGCAGCGATGAACTATCGTTTAGGACGGATCAGTAAAACAGAAATGAAAACAATTTTTTATCGTTACTTCACAGCTATTGAGGATATTCATTATGAGGTTCAAATGTTTTGGCAAAAACATAAAAAAAACATTAAGGATTGGTATCTAGAGCAAAAACGTCCTGATGACTTGATTATATCAGCATCACCAGAATTTTTATTGCAACCTATTTGTGATGAATTGTCTGTGGACTTAATTGCTTCGGATGTGGATCCTTATACAGGGGAAAATTTGCAAGAAAATTGTTGGGGACCCGAGAAAGTGCGTCGAATGGAAAGAAAATATGATATCCGAGAGATGGAAAATTTTTACTCGGACTCCTATTCGGATGATCCTTTGGCGCAGTATGCAAAAAAGAGTTATCTTGTAAAAGGAGATCGTCTTTTACCTTGGTAAAGGACGATCTTTCTTGCTTATACTATGAAATAAAGATATTATAAAGCAAATAGGAGGGACGAGCATGACAAAATGGTTAGTACTTGCAGCAGTCATGTTAATTGTTGAATTGCTGACAGTTGGGAATTTAATTTCAATTTGGTTTGCTTTTGGTGCGATGATTGCCGCGATTGTTTCCGTTTTTTATCCGTCTTCAATGCTAGAAATCTTTGTCTTCAGTTTAGCATCCTTGCTATCGTTGTATTTTGTTCGGCCGTTAGCAAAGAAAACATTGCCGAAAAATCCTCGACCGGTGAATGCCGATCGAATTATTGGTGAACGTTTACGTCTGATTGAAGCAATTGAAGAAGAGGACTGGGGCCAAGTTCGATACAATGGCACTGTTTGGTCCGCTGAAAGTGTGGACAAAAAAAGTATTGAAAAAGGATCATTGGTTGAAGTTGTGGATATACAAGGTGTTAAAGTGATTGTTAAAGATTTGACTCAAAAATAAAAGGAGGTTTCGCAATGTTTATCATTATATTAGCTCTTTTGGTCTTAGTTGTCTTAATTGTTATTTATTCTGTAAGGGTTATTCCGCAATCGAATGCTTATGTGGTTGAGCGTTTGGGTACATATCATCGCACACTTGAAAATGGCATGCATATGATTGTTCCTTTTGTCGATCGCGTAGCCAATCGTGTCTCACTTAAAGAGCGGGTTCAAGATTTTGAACCACAGCCAGTGATTACAAAAGATAATGTTACCATGCAAATTGATACGGTGGTTTACTATCAAATTACCGATCCTGTTCTCTATACTTACGGGATTCATAATCCAATTAGCGCGATTGAAAATTTAACGGCAACAACTTTACGTAATATTATAGGAGATTTAGAATTGGATGAAACACTGACTTCTCGAGATATTATTAATACTCGGATGCGTACGATTCTTGATGAAGCAACCGATCCTTGGGGTATTCGAGTTCAACGTGTTGAGGTTAAAAACATCATTCCTCCACGTGATATCCAAGAAGCGATGGAGAAACAAATGCGTGCAGAGCGTGAGCGTAGAGAATCGATTTTAAGAGCCGAAGGTGAGAAACGTTCTACAATCTTAATAGCGGAAGGTCAAAAAGAATCGATGGTTCTTCAAGCTCAAGCTGAAAAAGAGGCTGAGATTACTCGAGCCGAAGGAGAAGCGGAAGCAATCCGGCGGATTATGGAAGCGCAAGCTGATGGTGCCGAATTGTTGAAAGAAGTATCGGAAAGCAATGCTTACCTCAAATTAAAAGCTTTCGAAACCCTTGCTGCTGTAGCAGATGGGCAAGCAACTAAATTAATTATCCCCTCGGAATTGCAAGATGTGAGTACGATTCTCAGTTCAGCAAAAGAAAGTATCCAAGATTAAAAGCCGAATAATCGGCTTTTTTTTAGGTTTTTTGAATGTCTTGTTTTATTTTTGCTTGAGGTGAGATGATGTTAGAGTGTGGTCATCGATCATTTTTTTATCAAGGTGAATGTCGCTTTTGTAAAAGATATCCGTCGACATATTCTTCACCGAGTTCTAAAGCCAAAAGAAAGATCGCCTTAGAAATCCCTTTTTCATTGACACCTGCACAAAAAGAAGCTTCTCAAGCTTTGCTTCATGCAAAGGGAAATCAAATATTTTTAGAGGCGGTTTGTGGAGCAGGGAAAACAGAAATCTGTCTTGATATTTTAAAAAAGCATTTAGAAGCAGGGCATCATTATGCTTGGGTGATACCTCGGAGAGAAATTGTTTTGGAATTGACTCCTCGGC
>JASLJD010000069.1 GCA_030152625.1 Erysipelothrix sp. | reverse complement strand
GGTTTATCAATGGTTGCGGCAGCAAAAGGCTATAAAATTGTTATCGTGATGCCTGATACGATGAGTAAAGAACGTCAACAATTAATGAAAGCATACGGTGCAGAGTTAATTTTAACACCGGGAGCTGAAGGGATGAAAGGTTCGATTGCTAAGGCGGAAGAAATTGCCGCTCAAGAAAATCATTTCATGCCATTACAGTTTGATAATTTAGCGAATCCGTCCATTCACGAACGCACGACGGCGCATGAAATTTTAGAAGCGATGCCTGCGAAAGAAATTGATGCCTTTGTTGCCGGTGTTGGAACGGGTGGCACGATAACAGGAGTTAGTCATATCCTAAAACAAGAAAATAGTGAGATGGCAGTGTATGCTGTAGAACCAGCAGAGTCCGAAATTTTAAGGGGTGGGGCTCACCAACCGCATAAGATACAAGGGATTGGAGCTGGCTTTGTACCAAAAGTATTAGATACAGATTCTTATGATAAAGTGTTACCTATTTCAAGTGAACGCGCTATAGAAATGACAAAACAAGTTGCGAGAAAAGAAGGATTGCTACTTGGAATTTCTTCTGGCGCAGCCATTGCAGCGGCATTAGACGTTGCGAAAGAATTAGGCAAAGGTCATCAAGTAGTTGTTTTAGCACCTGATAATGGGGAACGTTATCTTTCAACGGGTATTTTTGATGCATAAAAGATGATAGCAATCGGCTTCCTTTCTTGAAAAAAGAATGGAGGCCTTTTTCTATGGTCATCTGTGCTAACTTTCGATATACTGATTAAGATGAATTTAAAGGAAGTGTTTAGATGAAAGTAACGCAAGCTATTTTGCATGTGATTGATTTAGAATCACCGCAACTTATCTTATCAGAGAAACCTATGGATCTTAGTGAGTTAACCGTTCGTGATTATTCAGAATCATTATTAAAAAAGTTTTTTGAAAATGATTATCAGACCGGTAAGCTAGAGGAGACAACGACAGATTTACCGTTTAGCTCGCTATCTGATAACTTTATCGAAGGAAGTCATGCGATTGCTCAAGGGTTTTATGATTGTTTAGTGAAAGGTGAGGATGTGCCAAGTGGTGATTTACTCATATTTGAAGCGATGAATGATGAGGAAGACCATTTAGTAGGGGCTTTTAAATTGAATTTTAAAAAGGTACATACGCATTATATTGATTATATTGAAAATGAGATGGTAAATAACATCATTCTTAACCGTGCTGTCTTACCAAGTAGTACGAGCAAGGTTGATGAGGGAATCGTGATGAATTTGACTAATCAAACCCTTTCAATGGTTGGTAAGTCTTATAAATTTGACGGTAAAAAAACTGCGTATATGAGTCAGATTCTTTTTCAAATTGAGCCAACGCCGTCGATGGCTGATAATATAAAAATTGTAAAAAAAGCTGTTAAAGATGTTTCTACGCGGTACAACGAAGAGTTGCATGAAAGCTTTGCGAATGTTCAGCAAGCTATTTATGAAAGTATCGAAGAAGAAGGGAAAATTGATAACCAACGTATAGCCGAACATGTTTTTAAAGATAACTTTAGTGCCAAAGAAGAGTATCTAGAACAAGTCACACGCACGGCTTTTACAGAGGATATTCCAGTGAATGTACCGAAATATGAGAAAAAATACCGCATGCAAAAGTTCAAGTTAGCGAATGGGATTGAACTGGCTATTCCAATGGATGTTTATCAAAATAAAGAGTTTGTTGAATTTATTAATAATCCAGACGGCACGATTTCTGTTATGATAAAAAATATTGATGAAATAAAAAACAAGTTTTCATAATCAAAAACAGTGTAAAATCGCCTTTTGGTTGAAAAGGAAATGAAAACGTGCTATTATAGTAGAAGAATGATACCGGAAGAAAGAGTGAGCGTGCCGAACGCTCACTCTTTTTAATGGCTAAATTACTGATATGAAGGAGGTTTGACAGTGAGTGCAGTAGTAGATACCGTCACTGGTGTGGTAACACCGATATTAGATCGTGAAGGCTTTGAACTCGTCGATATTGAGTTTGTAAAAGAGGGTAAGAATTGGTTTCTTAGAGTGTTTATTGATAAAGAAAATGGGATTGATATTGAAGAATGTGCCCTTGTCAGTGAGCAGTTAAGCGAGGCAATGGATGCGTTAGATCCAGATCCAATCCCGCAAGCATACTTCCTAGAGGTATCATCTCCCGGAGCAGAACGTCCATTGAAAAAAGAAGCAGACTATGAAGCGGCAATGAATCAATATATTCACCTATCATTGTATTCAATGGTTGAGGGCAATAAACAATATGAGGGATACTTAACATCCTTAACAGACGATGAGCTTGTTTTAACAGTCAAGATTAAAACAAGAAGAAAAGAAATGACATTTTTACGAAAAAATATTGCCAAAGCACGATTAGCGATCGAGTTTTAAGACAATGACGGAGGAAAAAGAATCATGAGTAAAGACATGTTAAATGCATTAGAAGCGCTTGAAATGGAAAAAGGCATTTCTAAAGAAATTGTCATTGATGCGTTAGAAGCAGCACTTGTTTCTGCTTATAAGCGTCACTATGGTCAAGCTCAAAATGTGGAAGTAGAATTTGATAACAAAAAAGGGAACATCCATGTTTATTCTGTAAAAGAAGTAACAGAAGAAGTCATGGACTCACAATTAGAAGTTGCTTTAACGGATGCGCTAGCAATTAATCCCGCTTACGAGTTAGGAGACACGATACGTTTTGAAGTCACACCAAAAGATTTCGGTCGTATTGCTGCTCAGACAGCTAAACAAGTCATCTTACAGCGTGTAAGAGAAGCGGAAAGAACGATTATTTATGAAGAGTTCAGCGCCTATGAAAATGAGATTATGCAAGGAATTGTCGAGCGACAAGATCATCGTTATATTTATGTAAATCTTGGGAAAATCGAAGCAGTATTATCACGACAAGACCAAATACCAAATGAAGTGTATCAACCGCATGACCGTATTAAAGTGTATGTGTCAAAAGTTGAAAATACATCAAAAGGTCCACAAGTCTTTGTTAGTCGTAGTCATCCAGACTTATTAAAGCGACTATTTGAACAAGAGATACCAGAAGTGTATGATGGAGTAGTAGAGATTGTCAGCATTTCTCGTGAAGCAGGTGACCGTTCGAAAGTTGCCGTACGTTCTCAAGATAGTAACATTGACCCAGTTGGCACGTGTGTAGGACCTAAAGGCCAACGTGTACAAGCGATTGTAAATGAGTTGAAAGGCGAAAATATGGATATTGTGGAGTGGAATGAAGATCCCGCTGTATTCATTGCTAACGCCTTAAATCCTGCTCAAGTTATTGATGTTATTTTCTCAGAAAATGATCGCTCATGTACGGTAGTTGTACCAGATTATCAATTGTCATTAGCGATTGGTAAACGTGGTCAAAATGCACGTCTAGCGGCTAAATTAACGAATTATAAGATTGATATCAAATCAGAAAGCGATATGGCTGAACTTCTAGAACAACAGGCACAAGAAGAGACAGTTGAAATTCTCGAAGACACAGATGTGTCAGCAGAATTAGAAGTGTCTGAAATCGACCAAACGTCTGATATTTTGACAGTGGATGAAAGTTTAGAAGTTGCTGCAGAAGATGTCGAAGAATAATTAAGGAGGCCAACGTTATGAAAACACGTAAAATACCTCTAAGAAGATGTGTCGTATCAAACGAAATGAAACCGAAAAAAGAGATGATTCGCGTAGTTCGTTCTAAAGAAGGGGAAGTCTCAATTGACCCTTCAGGCAAAAAGCCCGGTCGTGGCGCCTATGTCTCGATTGACCCAGCTGTTGTTGAAAAAGGATGGGAGCAAGACACCTTGTCTAAGACGTTAAAAGTGAGTTTGACGGATGATTTTTATCAAGAGTTATTAGATTATGTCAAGCATCAAAAAGCAAGACAGGAACTTTTCGGCAAATGATGAACAATGAAAAAGCATTAAATTTATTAGGCTTGGCAACGCGGGCAGGTAAAATGATTTCTGGCGAGGAACTCGTTTTACAAAGTGTGCGTTCAAAAAAAGCCAAACTCGTGATTATCTCAACTGACGCGAGTGACAATACACGCAAAAAACTCCTTGATAAGTGTGCATATTATCAAGTACCTTGTGTCACACAATTTACGCACGGTGAACTCAGTCATGCGATTGGAAAGGACCGTAAAAGTTGTGCCATACAAGATACTGGCTTTGCGACGAAATTACAGGAGTTAATACAAAGTTAGGAAGGTGATTGTATGGGTAAAAAGAGAATTTATGAAATAGCCAAAGAAATCGAACAATCAAGTAAGGCGGTTGTAGAAAAAGCTAAATCACTTGGTATCGAGGTTAAAAATCATATGGGCTCTGTCGATCATGATCAAGCGAATAAGATTAAAGCAGCTTTTTCAACTAAGAAAAACGATAAGCAATCAGGATCACCCCAACCCAAAAAACAGGCCCAGCAGAATTCGCGACCAGCATCACAAAAAGGGGATGCTTCGAAAAAAGGAAATCATCCTTCACAAGCAGCACGTCAAAATCAAAGTCAAGGAAAACAAACGACCAATCAAAATAAAGCAAAAAATAAACCAGCACAGGGGAATCATATGACTAAACAAAACGATACGAAGAAAGCAGATAATTCCTCTCAAGGATTTAAAGGCTCAAAAGGACCACAACAAGGAAATCGCCAACGTCAAAACAATTTTGGTGGTAACCAAAACCGCAATAAATTTAACAAGCGTGGGAAAAAAGGCAAACGTCAACAAACATCTAACAAGCC